>CAZZNR010000041.1:0-7223 GCA_964655835.1 uncultured Muribaculaceae bacterium
ATAAAATGAAAAAAATAAAATATTTAATACTAGGAATTTTCACCTTTATTATTTCAGCCAATATAGTATTTGCGGCTGGAACAGCCAGTTTATCAACAAATGCCAGTACGATAGAAAATGGTAGTAGAGTTAAAGCAACTTTATCATTAAGAGGGGTTGCTGCTTGGAATGTAACAATCCATAGTAGTGGTGCAACAAGTGGCTGCACCGAAAAATTTGTTGGTGATAGTGGAACAGCTCAAAATGTGAATAAAACTTTTACCGTTTCTTGCGCAGCAACATCAACGGGGATTATTAATTTTTCCGTAAGTGGTGATATTACTAGTGCTAATGGTGAAAACGTTAAAATAAGTGGTAGTAAAAGTGTGAAAGTTGTAGCACCTCGCCCTAAGTCATCAAATAATAAACTAAAGAGTTTATCTATTTCTGGTTTTGAATTAACTCCAGCTTTTAGGACTGATATAAAAGAATATCAAGTATTAGTGCCATCTACAACAGAGAAAATAACAATTAATGCTACTAAAGAAGATAGTTATGCTACTGTTGAAGGTGCTGGAGCAAAAAATGTTCAAGAAGGAGCAAACTTTTTCGAAGTTATTGTAACTAGTGAGACGGGAGTAAGTAATGTTTATACTATTACGGTTACAGTTGAAGATTTAAATCCAATTGAAGTAACGATTGGCAAAGAAAAATTTACTGTTGTTAAAGAAGCTCGAAATCTAGTTAAACCAGATTTATTTGATGAAACAACTATTAAAATTAATAATATTGATGTCCCAGCTTTTACTAACGAAGTTTCAAAATATACTCTAGTTGGTTTAAAAGATAGTAATGGGGTTATCGAACTTTATATTTATAAACAAGATAAGTATTTTAAATATAAAGAGTTTAATAGTGGTAAGATAAGTGTTATCTTTTTAGAAGAGGAGAAAAAACCCAAACATTTTGAACAAACAACCTTAACAATAAATGAAGATAAAGTAAAAGTTTATAAACATAATGATATAACTTTAATATATGCGATTAATATAGCAACAGGAAAAACAAATTATTATAGTTATGATGCCGAAGAAAAGACCCTCCAAATCTTTGATGTAGATAACTATATAGATTTAATTTCAAAAAATGAAAATTCTAAAATAATAATATTTTTATTAGCGGGCTTGTTAATTATTATTACATCTATAAGTATATTGTTATATTATAATGCTAATAAAATTAAAAAATTAAACTTAAAAGAAGAAGGAAAAAAGAATAAACCAAGTAAAAAATAACTTGGTTTTTGATTGATTATATTTTTAATAAAAGTTATAATTAAGACAAGAAAGAAATTTAATATGATAATAAAAAATTATAAAAAATTAAAAAATAATGAATATGAATTAACTTTAGATAACGGAACTTCAATCTTCTTATATGAAGAAACCATTATTAAATATAATTTATTAATTAATAAAAATATTAATCAAAAAGAATTAGAATTAATACTTAAAGATAATGATAATTATTATGCTTATTATGCAGCCCTAAATTATTTAAATAAAAAAATGCGGACTGAGTATGAAATAAAAAAATATCTTGAAAATAAAGATTATGAAACGGTAGTAATAAATGATACAATTAATATATTAAAAAAGCAAGGATATTTAAATAATGATCAATATATTGAACTTTATATAAATGATCAATATCATTTAACAAATAATGGCCCCGAAAAGATAAAATATAATTTAATTAAATTAGGAATAGACGAAACCAAAATAAATATAGATAAAGATTTTGATCACAAAATAAAAAAAATCATTACTAAAAAAGTTAAACTAAATACTAAGCTAAGCACTAAATCTTTAATACTAAATATTTCTAATTATTTAATAAATTTAGGATACCACCCAGAAATGTTTCAACCTTATTTAGAAAATATTACTACTAACGATGATAAATTCATTAAAAAAGAATATCAAAAATTATATAACCAAAATAAAAATAAATATGATCAAAATAAATTAATTTTTATTTTAAAAGATAAATTATATAAAAAAGGATATGATTTAGATTTAATAAATAAAACTATAGAAAAGGAGATAAAATGAAATTATTGTACCAAACGCTATCAAAAAAAGATCAAAAAAATATGAAAGAGCAATATTTAAAAATGAAGGATTCCTTTTTATATAAAAAGGCTCATCGAATTGTAGTAGTTTCTATTATTGGAGTAAGTATTGCTTTAATATCTACATTTTTTGATATTATATATAAAACAGGATTCCTTAATTATATTCTTGATAGTTTATTATTTATATTTTCTTTAATTTTTTTAATAATTTTTCGTAATATAAAATTAAAAGAAATAAATAAATATGCTATAAAAAAAATAAAAGTAAATAAAAAAGAAGTTAAATAACTTCTTTTTTTATACTATTTCTTTTCAGCTGCTTGTTGTCTTAGATTAAGTAATTGATTACTTATTTGCTTAGAATATTTTGATTTTATATCAGAATCTTCAATTTTAAATCCATATTCTTTTCTTAAATCTACTAAGGCATTTATCGGTAAAGTACTATCACTTGTTTGTAGTTCTTTTGCTAATGTTTCAATTATTTTAGCTTTTGAATCATCTAGGCTAGCTTTTTCTTTTTCACCTGTTTTTAATATAATATGATATCCAAATTCACTTTTAATTGGTGTTTTGGTATAGGTATTAATTTTTAATCCATAAGCTGCTTTTTCAAATGAATCAACCATATCTCCTTTATTAAAATAACCTAAATCGCCACCTTTTTCTGAATTACTTTTATCATCTGAATATTTTTTAGCTAAATCATCAAATTTTAAGCCTTTATCAAGTTCTTTGATTATATTTTTAGCTTTATTTAGAGCTTCAGTTTCAGCTGATTTTTTTTCTTCATCAGTCATATCTTCAGTAGCTTTTGCTGAAATTAGGATATGTTTACATGAGATATCTCCATCTACTTCATCATCATAATATTTCTTGATTTGTTTTTCAGTAATCTCAGCTTTAGCGTAATCTTCAATTGCTTTGGTTCGGTAATATGATAATTCAAGCATTTCTTCAAATTCAGCAATGGTTGTCATCCCATAATATTGTGATAATGCTTGAAGTAAAGCATTTTCATCATATTTTCCTGATTCATCTTTGTAATTTTCTTTGACAGCAATTAGTTGTTCTTTAATATAGGCATCAGCTTCTTTTTCATTATCAGGATATTTATCAATTAAGATAGCTCGATCAATTAAATCGATTAATACATTAAGAGCATATTTATCTTTTAGCCCAGCAAATAATGTATCAACGCTTATATTAAGTTTAGCATTATCAAATGTTACCATTGCTTCCTCTCCATTAGCTAGTTTAGGAACTTCACCACATCCAGTGGCTACAAACAGTATTAAAACAGCAAGTAAAACCTTTTTTTTCATTTTTTTCCTCCATGTCTAGTAAATATTATAGCAACATATTATTTAAAATACAAGAACACAATTGTCTATAATTCCATACAATAAAGTGAGTAATGAAAAGGAGGGAGAACATGAACACTTGTTGTGGCGGATGTAGAGGTACTAGTGGAGCTGCATTTATATTAGTATTATTTATACTTTTAATAATAATCGTCGGTGCAGCTTCAATATGGTAAAGGAGGTAAAGCATGAGTAATAGAATGTGTGAAAAGGAAAAAAGGGGCGATCGAGGATTTTTAGTTAATAATTCTTTTATAATATTAGTATTATTTATCCTTTTAGTAATAATTCTTGGAGCAGCCTTTGCATATTAAAAAGAGGATATCCTCTTTTTTTATTTGGTTTAGTATGCTAAAATTACTATAGAATAGGTGATTATAATGTTCGGAAAGATTAAGTCAATTCAAGAAAATATTGTTTTTGTAGAAAATGCGGCAGGTAAAATGGATGTTAATTATATTAATTATCATGTAATATTTGCTGAAGCTGATCGAAAAATAGTAGGAGAAATAATCAGTATTAAAGAAATCGAAATTGAAATTTTATTAGTTGGAGAAATTAAAAATGAAGAGTTTTATTCTGGGGTATTAAAAAAACCTAATTTTTCAACAATTCCAAGATTAGTATATAAAAGTGAAGTAGAACTATTCTTAGGAAGTCAAGATATTTCTAGTGTCAATAATTTATATATTGGTTCATCTAATATTTACGAAGGATTTAATATTAGTACTGATTTAAATGATTTTTTTTCTAATCATTTTGCGATCATTGGAAATACAGGTTCAGGTAAATCTTGCGGGGTTGCAAGAATAATCCAAAACATTTTTTATCATAATGATGAAAGCTTACCAATAAATGCTCACATAATCCTTTTTGATGTTTATGGTGAATATAATAGTGCCTTAAATGTCTTAAATAATTTACCAGGAATAGGTTATAAAAGTTATTCAACTAAATTAGATTTTACAGAAGGAGATATTCTAAACATCCCGGCTTATTTTTTAGAAGTCGATGATTTAGCATTACTTTTGAACGCTACTACGCCAAGTCAATTACCGATAATTGAAAAAGCCATTAAATTAGTTTATATTTTTAAAAGCCAAGAACAATCAATGCAAACTTATAAGAATGATATTATTGCTTCTGCATTATTAGATATATTATCTTCCGGAAGGACCTCAACTCAAATTAGAGATCAAATAGTGGCTGTTTTATCTCATTATAATACTCCAACTTTAAATTTAGATACTCAAATTGTTCAACCAGGCTATTCTCGAACTATAAAACAATGTTTAAATATTGATCAACAAGGAAAAATGAACTCGGTTCAATTTGTTGTTGACTTTTTGAGTAAATATCAAAAACTAGATTTAAGTACCATTAAAATAGATTCAACTTTAGTTTATAATTTGGATGATTTATACTATGCTTTTGAATTTGCTTTAATTAGTGAAGGAGTTTTAAAATCAGAAAAAGTATATGATGAATTAAATCAACTTAAAGTAAGATTACAGCAAATTATTAATAGTCAAAATAAATTATTTTTTGATTCAAAAGAAGAAAGAATGAGTAAAGAAGTTTATATTAAAAAACTTTTTGGACGAGAAAATGATAAAAGACAAATTATTAATATGAATTTAAATTATATTGATGAAAGATTCGCTAAAATTTTAACTAAAATATTTACGAAAATGTTTTTTGATTATACAACTGATTTAGAACATCGAGCTAGTTTTCCCGTTCATATTATTTTAGAAGAAGCTCATCGCTATGTTCAAAATGATAGTGATATTCACGTTTTAGGTTATAATATATTTGATCGAATTACTAAAGAAGGAAGAAAATATGGTGTTCTTTTAGGTCTTATTACGCAAAGACCAAGTGAATTATCAAATACCGCTCTTTCTCAATGTTCAAATTTTATTGCTTTTAGAATGTTTCATCCTGATGATTTAACCATCATTAGTAACATTTCTAGTAATGTAAGTTTAGAAACGGTTGAAAAATTAAAAAGTTTAGTACCTGGGACAGCTATGGTCTTTGGAACATCATTTAAATTGCCGCTCTTAGTTAAATTAGAATTACCTGATCCTATGCCCCAAAGTACTAGCGTAGATATTAAAAATTTATGGTACAATTAAAAATAAGTGTAATTATACACTTATTTTTTAAATCTTTTTATCCGCTTTTTTTAAAGTTCTTGCTTCTCTAGTAGATAATTTTACTTTGACACCATCAACGGTTACGGTTTGTAAATTGATTTTTTGAAAATCTTTAGTTGCATTTAATGCTTTTGATCTTCTATTTACTGCCTTTTTTGTTCGACATGATATATTTTTAGCCATGTTATTATTCCTCCTTAACAAGAATTCTTATTGATTTTACCATAGTTAAAGTAGAGTGTCAATTATTTTTACTTGGCTATTCAAAGCCATGTTCTCTTTGAGTATTTTATATTGCTATTCGTTGTTATATTATTATTTTCATATTTACCAATAATTTTCCGTTTTTTAACTTTTTTCTAACAATGCTATTTTATTATCTTATACCATACCCATTGATTAAATCATCATCAATAAAACTTTTATTAATACTTACTTTATCATTATTAATTGTAATAGTAGCTTTATATCTTAAATAATCACCAATATTATCATCGTAGGTAAATCCTAAGTAAATTAATTTATCATTATCTATATAATATCCTGCTGAATTAAATGGTTTGTTAAGATTGTCATCTTTATACCAAAATCCAGTAAGATCATCATTTTTATCTGTAATTTGATGAATCACTTTAGCATTTTCGTTAAGTATTATACAATCACTTTCAATTCTTAAAACAATATATTCTATATCTTTTCCTTTAAGTATTTCTATATTTCTGAAACTTAAATATCCTTCATTTTTTATATATTTTTTGGTATTATCTAAATTTTTGTTGTTAAAATCATAAAATATAATGTTTTCTGACTGATTAATTTTTTTACCATCAAGGAATGCAGTTACTTTAACATAGAAATTACACTCTTCTGAAATTTCGCAATTTTGGTAATCATATTTATAGGTTATTTTATGTTTTTTGTTATTAAGATTAAAATAATAATTTCCTTCATACTCACTTTGAGTATTTACATTACTATTCGTTGTTATATTATTATTTTCATTTTTGCCAAAATTTTTATCATAAAATATATAAATAATTAAACCAATTGTTATTACTGATAATATTACGATTGTAAATATTAGCCCTTTTTTATCATTTCCCATTGTTTTCCTTCTTTCTATATATTATTGTATCATTATGTAATTTTTAGTCAATATAATTATACCTTTCATTTGTCAAACAAAGTTATGTATTATATAATTAATAAAGAAGGTGTTCATATGAAAGAATGTATAACTATTAAAACCGATTATTCCCTTTTAAAAAGTTTAATTAAAATAGATGATTTGATTTCATATGCAAAAACTAATAATTATACAACTTTAGGTATAATTGATGATAACTTATCTAGTAGTGCTGAATTTATAAATATTTGTTATAAAAATAATATTAAACCAGTTATTGGTTTTGATACTTTTTTAAATAATCAACAAATAATAATTTATGCTAAAAATTATCAAGGTTTAAAATCATTATTTAAACTTAATACTTTTTTATTAAATAATCCTTTAAATATTATCGAGTTTACTAAATATATTAAAGATTTTATTATTTTAATTCCTTATAGTTCTAAAGATAT
>CAZZNR010000042.1:0-7172 GCA_964655835.1 uncultured Muribaculaceae bacterium
AGAACAAATATATCGAAGTTTTAAAATAAAGAATAATGAAAGGTATCATAAGTAGGATGGAAGATTTTAGATTAGTAGTTGGAACGGGGTTTATTAAAGATGGTAAGTTATTAGTATCAATGTCAAAAAGAAGCTCTAAACAAGGTAAATTTACTTTAATTGGAGGATATGTCGATGATGGTGAAAAAATAAAAGAAGCAGCTAGAAGAGAATGCCAAGAAGAAATTGGTGAAGGCTTTGATATCAAAGAAGAAGAATTGTTAATTTTTAAAACTTATCGTGAGCCAGCTTTATCAGATCCTAATTTATTAATTGAGATGAATTTATTACTAGCTTTAAAAGAAATCGATGTAGAATTAATTCCCAATGATGAAATATTAGAATATAGATGGTTTAAATTGGGAGATGATGATTCTATTTTATCAACGGCTGTAAGAGATCATTTTATTCCTTGGGCCAAAGAAAATAACGTAATGTACTAGGTTCTTATGATTGGAAATGATTGGGATATTATTTTAGATTCATATTTTAAATCGGTTGAATTTAAAAATATTATAAATAAAGTAAATAATGAATATCAAAAAAATATTGTTTATCCTTCGAAAAAAGATATTTTTAAAGCTTTAAGTATGACTTCTTATCAGAACGTAAAAGTAGTTATCTTAGGCCAAGATCCTTATCATGGTGAAGGTGAGGCTCATGGTTTATCTTTTTCGGTTAAACCGGGAATCAAACTACCGCCATCTTTAAGAAATATTTTTCAGGAATTACATAATGATTTAAACATTAAATCTCCTTTAAATGGTGATTTAACCTTATGGGCTAAAGAAGGAGTATTATTATTAAATACTTGTTTAACGGTTATTAAAAATAAACCTAATAGTCATCAATCGATTGGTTGGAATAAATTTACGGATTTGGTTATCCAAAAGTTAAATGAAAAAACAACCCCCATAGTATTTATTTTATGGGGAAATTTTGCTCGAAGTAAGAAAATTCTTATTAATAATCCTCAACATTTAATTATTGAATCCGCTCATCCCTCATATTTTAGTGCTTACCGAGGATTTTTGGGAAGCAAACCTTTTTCTAAAACGAATAATTTTTTAATAAATAATAATATTAAACCGATTAACTGGGAAATATAAAAGACTTCATTATAATTTGAAGTCTTCTTTATTGTTATCATATAAGTCTTTACCATCAAAATATGGTTGAGGTTCAATATGATGAATTTTTGCTAAAATATTAGAAGGAAATTTTTTGACAAGTTTATTTAATAAACTGGTATATCTATTATAAAAGTTCTTAGTAGCTTCTAATCTTTCATTTAATTTAAAAATTTCTTCGTATTCCCGATTAAAATTTTCATCTTCTTCTAGTTTAGGATGATCAAGCAAAATTTGTTCGACAAGTTTATTATTAACGGTTAATTTTCTTTCAAAATCAAAGCTAGAAATATTTTCATCTTTAAGATCGGTTAAATCATCAAAAGATTTTTTATCAATATCAGTTTTTTCGATAACGATTTTCTTTAAAGCCATTAAATTATCATATTTCTTGCGAAGTAAATCATCTATGACACTTTCAGCTTCGTTAATTTTGATTTGAAAAGCTTGTAAATTATTATATAAGATTATATAAATTACGATTAATACAACTACTAAGGTAATGATAGTTAAAAAAATTGTTAATACTTCATTCATGTTTTCACCATCATAATTATAACATAGCTTTTTTTAATTTGGGGGATTAATTTATTTTTTCTTCGAATTCGATATAGTTAATGTAAACAATAGGTACTAAGTACCAAGACCCTGAACTTGGATCACTGACTATCAAAAAATCATGATTTACATTTTCAATAATTCCTGATAGCATTTTATCACGCCATTCTTTTGAATTAGAAAAAGTAAGATAAATTTTAACCTTCTTACCAATATTTTTTTTAAACAAAGGATTATTATCTTCATTTAATTGATTAAAATCTAAATCATTAGGAAAATCTGAACTTTTAAAGTATGTTCCATTCATAAATATCACCTTAATATAAAATTATGTCTAATTCTTATTTTTATAACTAAACATTGATTTTTAATAGGAAAAAAGGTATACTACCACTATGGAAGAAGGTTAAATTATGCGTGAATTTAATGATCAAGAATTAGTTAGAAGAGAAAAAATGGTAGCTTTAAAAGAAAAAGGTATCAATCCTTTTGGGCAAAAATTTAATGTAACTAGTAATTCACAAAAAATTAAAGATAAATATAATGATTATGATAAAGAAGTCTTGCATGATATGAACGAAGAAGTTACTATTGCTGGTCGTATAGTATCAAAGAGAAGATCTGGCAAAGCAGGCTTTATGCACATTTTAGATAAGTATGGTAAAATTCAAATTTATTTAAATCAAGAAAATGTTGGTGAAGAAAACTATGAGTTATATAAAGATTGTGATTTAGGCGATATTATTGGAATTGAAGGAATTGTATGTAAAACAAATACTGGTGAATTATCAGTAAAAGCTAATAAATATATCCATTTAACAAAAGCTTTAAGACCACTACCGGAAAAATTCCATGGTTTAACTGATATTGAAGAAAGGTTCCGTCGTCGTTATGTTGACTTAATTACAAATGAAGAAGCTCGTAAAATCGCTTTTATTAGACCGAGAATAATTAGAAAAATTCAAAGTATTTTAGATGAAAAAGGATTTATTGAAGTCGAAACTCCTGTTTTAGGTACTATCCTAGGAGGGGCTTCAGCCCGTCCTTTTATCACTCATCATAATACTTTAGATATTAATATGTACTTAAGAATAGCAACCGAATTACCTTTAAAAAGATTATTAGTAGGGGGAATGGATGCGGTTTATGAAATCGGAAGAATCTTTCGTAATGAAGGAATGGATAAGAATCATAATCCCGAATTTACAATGATTGAATTATATAAAGCTTATTCTGATATGGAAGGTATGATGGATTTAACTGAAGAACTATTTAAAGTTATTGCTAAGGATATCTTTAATGAGTATAAATTCACATGGAAAGAAAAAGAAATAGATTTAGAACCTCAATTTAAAAGAATCCATATGGTTGATTTAATTAAAAAAGCAACCAATATAAACTTTTTTGATGAGATGACTTTTGAAGATGCTTGTAAATTAGCTAAAGAGCATGATATTGAAGTCGAAAACCATTTTGGTTATGGCCATATTGTAAATGCTTTTTTTGAAAAATATGTTGAGCCTAATCTTCTTAATCCAACCTTTGTCTTTGGTCATCCGATTGAAATTAGTCCTTTAGCAACTAAAAGTAATGACCCTAGATGGACAGAAAGATTTGAATTATTTATTGGCGGTTCCGAATTCGCTAATGCTTTTACGGAATTAAATGATCCGATAGATCAATATGAAAGATTTGAATCACAATTAAAGGAAAAAGAATTAGGAAATGCTGAAGCAAGTGAAATGGATTTAGATTATATTGAAGCCCTAGAATTTGGGATGCCTCCTGCTGGGGGATTAGGTATTGGGCTAGATCGCATGATAATGTTATTTACTAATTCTGATACAATTAGAGAAGTAATTTTATTTCCAACGATGAAATTAAAAAACTAAAATAAAATTTTAGTTTTTTTCTTTAAAAATAATCAAAAAAATAATTGAATTATTGAATTTATGATATAATAATTTTTAGAGGAGGAAATAATGAAAAAGTTTTGGGAAAAGCATGACTTGTTGAAAGTTGCTGGCATTATGATTATAATAACAGTAATTATGACTTGGATAGTAAAACAAGGTAATTGGAATGGCACAGAACTAGCTTTAGGAGAAATCACTAGAGTAGGTATCTTTGATTTTTTTACTTATGGTTTACTTGGAATGTTTTACTTTACTGTACTTGTTACCTTTATTTTCGTTGTAGGTGGGTTTTATCAAGTATTAGCAAAAACATCTGGTTATCAGAATTTAACAAGTTCAATTGCAAAAAAATCTAAAGGAAAGGAAATATTATTTGTATTAATAACTTCATTTTTAATTGCAGCTTTATCAGCAATTTTAAATGAATATTATATCTTAATTGCTTTTATACCATTTATATTATCAATAATGACTAAAATGAAACTAGATAAATTAACCGGTTTTGTAACTACTTTTGGTTCTATCTTAATTGGTTTTATCGGTACCATATATAGTGCTAAAATAGCTGGTATAAGTAATAGCGTATTTAGTTTAGAATTTAATGATTTAATTTGGTTTAAATTATGTTTATTTGGTATTAGTTATATTTTATTTAACACTTTTACAATCTTACACATGAAGAAAAAAGTTAAAAAAAGTGAAGAATTAAATGAATTTTTCGAAGTTGAAACTGCTACTAAAAAAACTAAAGAAAAAGTTTGGCCTATGGCATTAATATTTGGCCTATTTGTTTTAATAGCTATCATAGCTTATTTACCATGGTTAGAAGCTTTCAATGTTTCAATCTTTAATGATATGACTAAGAGTATTAAAGAATTTAACATTTTTGATGCTCCAGTATTTGGATATTTATTAGGTAATGTTGAAGCATTTGGTAATTGGGATTTATTTGGAATTCAAATACTAATGTTAATTACAGCTTTAATAGTAAAATGGACTTATCGATTAAGTTTAAGTGATTTCTTTACTTCATTTGGTGAAGGCTTTGCTAAAATTGGTAAATTAGTTGTTGTATTATTAGCTGCTTTCTTAATTTTAGAATTTGCTGTTATGTTCCCTGTTGTACCTACAATTGTTGACTGGGTAATGAATATGGCTAATAATTTTAATGTATTCTTAGGAACTTTAAGTGGTCTATTTACTTCATTATTCACAACTGAGTATCAATATTCTGCTAATTTAATTGGTTCATATTTAGCTGGAACATACACAGAATCAGCTAAAGCAATTTCGGTTATGATGCAAACTACATTTGGGATAACTGCTTTAATTGCTCCATCTTCAGCTATTTTACTAGTAGGTTTAGCTTATCTAGATATTAGTTATAAAGAATGGTTCAAATATATTTGGAAATTCCTATTAGCGATGATTATCGTAAGTATTATTATAACTTTTATAATATTATAAAAAATCTGCCCAAAAGCAGATTTTTTAATTTTATTAAAACATAACTTTAAATTTCTTATATAACATTAATTGACAATATTCATAGAATATAATAAAATTAGTATTATGATATACAAAGGAAAATGTAGTATGAATATGAATGCGTTTATAAAAATCAACAAAATATTAAAAAAATTAATATTTATTTCTTTATTTTTATTAATAATAAGTATCAGTTATTATCAGTTATTCTTATTTTACTGCTAATATAACTGGATCAGAATCCTCAACTACAATAACTGTAGGTGGTGGAACAATGAATATTACTTTCAGTGGGGGTTCTACGGTTACGATGAGTAATATATATCCTCGAGAAGCAGTTTGGGGAACTAAATCATTTACAGTAACTGGTAATAATACAACTAATTTAACCATGAATTACCATCTTAATTTAGTAATTGAATCTAATACTTTTTCATTTGGCTCTTTAAAATATAAATTAACTTCAACTAATACTGGAAGTAATGGTACGGTAGTCCCATCAATAACAACGATGCAAGATATAGGAAGTGGGGCAAGAACAATTTTATTAGGAAATGGTACTTTTACAGGACCAACTAGTGGAAATAAAATACATAGCTATACTTTAGATGCTTATTATCCTGATTCAGGTTCTGATCAAAATTATGATAAGGGTGAAGCATTTAGTGCCCATATTGAAATATTAGAAGGAACACAAACAACAAATGAATTTTTAACTGATGCTTTAATTGGTGATTATGGCGGAACAGATTTGATAACGGAAGCACCAGCGGGAATAATTTTTGAAGCTATTGGTAGCACCGATAATTTAATGTATAAGATGGAAGATAATTATGGGTTAAGTTATTACTTAAGAGGAGCTAAAGATTATATAAGCAATAATATTATTTTTGCTGAATATCAATGGAAGATTGTAAGAATAAATGGTAATGGATCGGTAAGGTTAATTTATAATGGAACATGTCCTGATAATAGTTGCACGATTAATTCAACTGGAACAGCAACTCAAATTGGAACATCAGCTTTTAATCCATATGATAATGATAATAAATATTTGGGTTATATGTACTCGCCATCAGGAACTACGGCATCAACATCAAGAGCTCAGGCGGTTACTAATACTTATAGTAGTACAATAAAAACCACAATCGATTCTTGGTATTCAACAAATATATCAGGTACCGATTATAGTGATTATATATCAGATACCCTATTTTGTAATAATAGAAATATAGGAGGGGGCCCGGGATATGGGAATTTACTAACTGATTATGAAATAGTTTATCAATTATTTAATGATAATCCTTTTGCTCAATTTAAATGCTTTGATCAAAATGATCGTTTTACAGTTAGTGATACAACCATCGGAAATGGGGATTTAACCTTTCCAGTTGGTTTTTTGGCAATTGATGAAGCTCTTTTAGCTGGGGTTAATAATGCGAGCACCAGTACTTATTTAGATACTAACCAAGTTTATTGGGCGCCCACACCAGTTCAAACGGGTTATATTGGATATATTGATTCAACAGGTGAAATGGTTTCTTCAAGCCCTACTAGTGTTTTTGGAGTCAGGCCCGTTATAAACCTAAAACCAAATACGAAAGTAAGCGGAGTAGGGACAACCGCAAATCCTTATAAAGTAGTTTAAAGATAATAATTAGAGTTATTATATTTGACATATTTTAATCCTTTTGTTAATATTAATAAGTAATGCGAAGATTATATCTTAAGTAATTATATATATCTTTAAAGAGAGTAAATATTATAAGCTGCAAATATTTATAAAGTAATATATATAATGAATTTCACTATATGAGCATTAAACGAAATTCCGCGTTAAGGAAATAAAGAGCATGTAATCATGAATTAAGGTGGTACCGCGAATAAATTCGTCCTTAAAGGCATGATTTTTTTATTGGAGGGAAAAAACATGAAAGAACAATTAAATGATTTAGTTAAAAGAGCATCTGAAGAAGCTAAAACAATTACTAATGAAAGTGAGTATTTAAATATTAAATCTAAATATTTAGGTAAAAAAAGT
>CAZZNR010000043.1:0-7155 GCA_964655835.1 uncultured Muribaculaceae bacterium
TATTAACCTTTGATGGTTACTTAAAAGCTTATGGTAAATATGTTGATAATGAAGATGTTATTTTGCCTGATTTTAGTAATTATAAGACTAATATTTTAATCGCTAATGATATAATACCATCTCAGCATTTTACTAAACCAGCAGCTCGTTATACTGAAGCCAGTTTAATAAAAGAATTAGAAGCTAAAGGAATTGGAAGACCAAGCACTTATGCTAAAATAATGGATACTATCAAAGCTCGAGATTATGTTAATGTTATTGATAAAAAATTTCATCCAACCGAAACTGGAATTGAAACTACCGATAAGTTACAAGAATATTTTGCAAATATTATTAATGTTGAATATACGGCCAATATGGAAACTGATTTAGATAAAATTGCTGATAGTGAAGTCAATTATCTTAATGTTTTAAATGACTTTTATCATAAATTTGCACCTTTAGTAGATAAAGCTTTTACCGAAATGGAAAAGAAAGCTCCTACTTTAACTGGGGAAAAATGTCCGCAGTGTAATAATGATTTAGTAATTAGAAAAGGAAAATATGGTGAATTTACCGCTTGTAGTAATTTTCCGACCTGTAAATATATTAAAAAAGAAGAACAAGCCAAAGTTGTTGTTGGGATATGTCCCGAATGTAATAGTGATATTGTCTTAAAACCTACTAGAAAAGGTAAATTATTTTACGGTTGTTCAAATTATCCGAATTGTAGGTTTGCTTTATGGGATAAACCAACTGGCGAAAAATGCCCTAAATGTCAAAGTTTAATGGTTGAAAAAGGCAAAAGTGTTAAATGTTCATCATGTGATTATAAGGTAGATTAATAAAGAAAGGAACAAATAGCAAAAATTAATCTTTCGATTAACTATTCAAATGATCAAATAACTTTTTAATTAAAACCCCAAAAGTAAAATAAAATATTTTACTTTTTTATTTCGGGGCATGTTATAATTAATTAGGTGGTAAAATGTCTAGTTTAATTGAAATTAAACATCAATATAAATCTGATGTTAATAAAAATATAACTAATTATTTAAATCCGGATTATATTTATATACCATATCAAAAAGGATTTCAAATTAATATAAAAACCAAAGATAGGGTATTAAAAGAAAGTATTTTACTTACTAAGGATAATAAATATATTTATAGTTCAGTTTCGGGAATTGTTTTAGGGGTAACAAAAATGGTTGTTAATAAATATAAAAATCCTTGTATTATTATTGAAAATGATTTTAAAGAAAAAACGAAAATAACTCCTGCTAAAAGGAATATAAATGATTATAAAAAAGAAGAAGTAAATAATTTAATTAAAAAATATAACGCTTTAAATAAAAGTATAGATGGTCATACTCTTTTAATAAACGGCATTGATTTTGAAGCTTATGAATTAACATATAAATATATAATTAATAAATATAGTAGTGAAATACTTGAAACAATTGATGCAATATATGAAATATTTAATTGTCATAAAGCTCTTTTAACAATTAAAAATAATGATAGTGAAATAATCGAAAAATTAGTATATCAAATGGGTACTTATCCTAATATAGAATTAAAATTGATGCCAGATTTATATCCCTTGGGACATAAAAAAATCTTAATTAAAGAATTAAATTTATTAAAAGATAATAACAAAATAATATATCTCAATGTTGAAGATGTTTTAGCTATTTATAATGTTTTAAGAAAAAAAAGACCTATTACCGAAAAATTAATTACCATATCTGGTAATGCAATAGAAAAAGCTAAAGTTTTAAATGTAAAAATCGGAACTTCTTTAAAGGATATTATAAATAATAATATTAAAATAATAAATAAAGATTATAAAATAATTGTTAATGGCTTATTAAGTGGTTATGAAATCGATTCTCAAGATTTAATTATAACTAAAGAAATACGTAGTATCTTTATTAATACGGTTGACTTAGAAAATGCTCAAGAATGCATTAACTGTGGTTTATGTCATCGTAGATGTCCAATGGGTTGTGATATTAGAAATAATTATCAAATGGATAAATGTATTAATTGTGGAATATGTACTTATATATGTCCTTCTAAAATTAATTTTAAAAACAAGGGGGGAAAATAATGAATAATGTTTATTTAAGAAGTGATTACTCAATTAAAAAGATTTCTTATTTTATTATATTATCGCTAATTCCTTTAATTATAGCGGGTTTTTATAAAAATGGAATTAGATTATATCAAAATGATTTAGTTGGTCTATTCGGTTTATTTAAACCCTTATTAATAACTTTATTAGGATTTCTAATTGGTATTATTGTTAATTTATGTTATGAATCAATAATTAAAAAAAATAAAGATAAAATAAGTAACAAAATATTTTCTTCTTTTCATCCGGTTTATGGATTAATAGTAGCATCAATTATTAGTATTAATACTAATATTTATTTATTTATAATAATTACATTTATATTATTTCTATTAAGTAAATTTATTAAAAAAACTAAGATTAACATTATTGCTTTAACTGCTTTAGTTTTAATATTTATTATTAATTTAATTAGTTCTTTTACCTTTTTAAATATCTATGAAGCTACTAAAACATTTGAATTAAGTCCTTTAGATTATTTAATTGGTAAGGGTAGTGGAGGGATAAATACGACTTATGGTTTATTATTACTTATTAGTTTAATTATTTTAGGTAGTAAAAATTATTATAAAAAAATGATACCTTTATTTAGTACTTTAACATTTACTATCTTAATATTTGGTTATGCTATATACCAAAATGAAATTGATTTAATATTTAATAATATCTTCTCTAATGGAATTTTATTTAGTTTCATTTATGTAGCGACCGATCCGTTATCAAGTTCTTATACAATGTATGGTAAATTAATTTATAGTTTGCTACTAGGAGTTTTTACTTTTATCTTTTTCTTAATAGAACCCGCCTTAGCCGTGCTAGGAGCTATTTTATTAGTTAGTATCCTCCATGAATTGATTGATAAAATATGTTTAAAAAAAGCTTAAAAAAAGCTTTTTTTTGATAAATAAATCTAAAATATTCAAATTTTATTAAAAATATAAAGGAAAAGACACATAATAAGGGAATATATAACTAACAGAGGGTGATTTGTAATATGATACCTAATGAAGAAGTAAATTTAATTCGTAATAAAGCTAACATTGTTGATATTATTTCTGCTTATATTAATTTAGAACCTAAAGGTAAAAATTATTTTGGAATATGTCCCTTTCATGATGATCATAATCCCTCTTTAAGTGTATCTCCAGATAAACAAATCTATACTTGTTTTGTATGTGGAGCATCAGGTAATGTCTTTTCATTTGTTAAAGATTATGAAAATATATCCTTTCCTGAATCAGTTAAATTAGTGGGGGAAAAAATTGGGCATAATATAACTTATAAAACATCAGAAAATAAAATAAATAAAGACTATTACGATATAATGGACATGGCAAATAAATATTTTTTAAATAATTTAAAAAGTAAAGATGGTATTAATGCTAAAGAATACTTATATAAAAGAAATTTAAATGATAAAATAATAAACGAATTTAATATTGGGGTATCTTTTAATGATAATAATCTATCTAAATTACTAATAAGTAAAAAATATTTAGAAAAGCACATTATTGAAATAGGTTTAGCTAATAAGACTGATAATCTTTATGATGTCTTTAGAAATAGAATAATTTTCCCAATTAGAAATGATAAAGGTCAAGTTGTAGCTTTTAGTGGCCGAATATATAATAATGAAGATACTAATAAGTATATAAATAGTAAAGAATCAATAATCTTTAAAAAAAGTAATACTTTATTTAATTATGATAAAGCTAAAAATGAAGTTAAAAAAAGTAAAGAAATATATATTGTTGAAGGTTTTTTAGATGTTATTAGAATGTCTTTTATTGGCGTAAAAAATGTTGTTGCAACAATGGGGACCGCTTTTACCAAAGATCATGCTTTATTATTAAAAAAATTAAATGTTAAAATAACATTATTAATGGATAATGATGATGCGGGAGAAAAAAGTACAATAGCAGCTGGTGATGAATTAACTAAATATAATTTAAATATAAGGGTTGTTAGATTAAGTGGCGCAAAAGACCCAGATGATTATATTATCCAACAAGGGGAAAATAAATTTAAAGAAGCCATTAAAAATCCGATCTCTTTTTTTGATTTTAAACTAGCATATTTTAAAAAAAATAAGGATTTAAATAAAAGCAAAGATTTAGCAAATTATATCAATATTATTATTAATGAACTAAATACCATTAATGATGATATTTTAAAAGAAGTTACAATTAATAGTTTAAATAAAGAGTATGGCATCGATAAAGATTTATTAAAACGAAAATTAATTAAAACAGATGATAAAGAAATAAAACCTAAGATTATTAAAAAACCGGTTAAACTAAGTAAAAAACAAAAAATTAGTGAAGCTCTTATCTATATGATGATGAAAGATATAAAATATATTCGCAAGTATGAAAAAGAATTAGGCTATATTCCTGATCAAGAATATGATCAAATTGCTAATGATATATTAGCTTATTATAAAATTAATAAAGATTTTAATATGGCCGATTTTATTACTTTTGAAACTAATAATGAATTCTATCAAACTGTGTTAAGAATAATAAATGATCATGAAAAAAATGAACCGCAATATGAAGAGTTTGAAAACTATGTATTAGATATTATTAAATGGATTAAAGAAGAACAAATTAATGCTTTAATAATCGAACAAAAAAATGAAGCGGATATAAACCGCAAACAAGAAATTACTGATTTAATTATCAAATTAAAGAAAGAGAGTGATAGTAATGAGTGAAATTAAAGAAATAAAAACATTAGAAGAAAGAAAAGATGCTTTATTAGAGGTAGGACATGAAAAGGGCTATATAACTTTTGAAGAATTAGCTGATTCATTAAAAGGATTAGATGTTGATGTAGATTCATTAGATGAATTATATAATTTTTTTATTGATAATGGCATAAATATTGTTTCGGATGAAGATTTAAAAATGCAAGGTAAAACAATTAATAAGGAAACCGAAGTAAAAATTTTAAATGAAGCCGACTTAACCAAAAATATAAACATTAATGATCCCGTTAGAATGTACTTAAAAGAAATTGGCCGTATTTCATTATTAAGTCCTGATGAAGAAATGGCTTTATCTATTCGCGTTGCTGATGGTGATGAAGAAGCTAAAAATATTTTAGCTGAATCAAATTTAAGACTAGTAGTATCTATTGCTAAAAGATATGTTGGAAGAGGTTTATTATTTTTAGATTTAATTCAAGAAGGTAATATTGGTTTGATGAAAGCTGTCGAAAAATTTGACTATGGCAAAGGCTATAAATTTAGTACTTATGCAACTTGGTGGATAAGACAAGCTATTACAAGAGCTCTAGCTGATCAAGCTAGAACAATTAGAGTACCGGTTCATATGGTAGAAACCATTAACAAAATGGCTCGTATTCAAAGACAATTAACCTTAGAATTAGATCGTGAACCTACTGAAGAAGAGATTGGTATAAAAATGGGAATTACAATTGAAAAAGTTAGAGAAGTAATAAAAATAAGCCAAGATCCCGTTAGTTTAGAAACTCCGATTGGGGAAGAAGAAGATTCAAATTTAGGCGATTTTGTCCCCGATGATCGAGCTAAAACTCCCGAAGAATTTGCAACCAATACAATTTTAAAAGAAGAAATTCAAGGCGTATTAGCAACTTTACAACCAAGAGAACAACAAGTCTTAGAACTGCGTTTTGGTCTTATAGATGGGACAAGCTATACTCTAGAAGAAGTAGGTAAAAGATTTAATGTAACTAGAGAAAGAATAAGACAAATTGAAGCAAAAGCCTTAAGAAAATTAAAACATCCTTCGCGGGCTAAAAAATTAAAAGACTTTATGGTGGATTAACATGTTAAGTAAACGCTTGAAATCGATTGCTGGATTAATAAAAAAAGAAGATAATGTCCTTGATATTGGCTGTGATCATGCTTTATTAAGTATTTACTTAACTAAGAATAATATTTTAAAACATATTGTTGTTAGTGATATTAATCAAAAAGCCTTAGATAATGGGCTTAAAAATATTAAAAAATATAAATTAGAAGATAAAATTGAAGCACGCTTAGGGGACGGCCTTAATGTAATTGATAAATCAATTGATACAGTTATTATTTCTGGTTTAGGAACTAATACAATTATTAAAATATTAAATCATCCTAACTTAGCTCAAATTAAAAAATTAATTATTCAATCTAATAATGATCATTATTTATTACGTCGCTATTTGGTATTAAAAGGTTATTATATTAGTTATGAATCATTAATATATGATAAAGGTCATTATTATATTAATATTGTTTTCAATGCTGGAGTCCAAAAATATTCTTTTAAAGAGTTAACTTATGGTCCTTATTTAATGAAAAGTAATAAAACATATTTTGAATTTTTATTAAAAAAGAAAAAAAACATTTTAGAAAATATCCCTAAATATAAAGTATTTACTTATATAAAACATAAGAAAGAAGAAATCTTTTTAAAAAGATTAGTTAAATAGTATGTATAAGTATATTAAAACCATATTAGATTTTACTTTGGCTATTATTTTATTAATTATATTATTTCCTTTAATAGTAATAACCTATATAATTTTAAAGATTGATTTAAAGGGAAAAATATTTTTTAAACAAGAAAGAATAGGGTTAAATAAAAAACCATTTATCATATATAAGTTTAAATCAATGAAAGATAATAAAAATTTAAAACGAGAAGATAGGATAACTAAAGTAGGTAAAGTTATCAGACAAACTGGGTTAGATGAACTACCTCAACTAATTAACATCTTAAAAGGCGAAATGTCATTTGTCGGTCCAAGACCATTTATGACTCATGATAACTTGCCTGAAAATTCTTATAATCCTAAAAGATATTTAGTTAAACCCGGGGTATTTGGTTATGCTCAAAGTAAAGGAAGAAGATACTCTACCCATGATGATAAAATTGCATATGATTTAAAATATGTTGATGAAATATCTTTTACAACTGATTTAATTTTATTTTTTAAATCAGTCTTTATTGTTATAATTCAATTTTTTGATTTATTTACAAATAAAAACCTCAAAAATTGAGGTTTTT
>CAZZNR010000044.1:0-6997 GCA_964655835.1 uncultured Muribaculaceae bacterium
TATATTTACAGTATTAAATATGATTTTAGTAAATTTTATGGTTTTCAAAGATTAAATAATTTAAAAACAGTTAAAAAAGAATTAGAAAGAGCTTTAACTATTATTAATAAAAAAGATACAATTATTAAAGGAGCCGGAAGAACTGATCGAGGGGCCCATGCTTTAAATCAAATAATTCACTTTGAACTGCAATATAATATTCCATCTCAAAGATTAAAAAATGCTATCAATTCGATTATCGATAAATCTATCTATATAAATTATTGTAAGGAAGTAGATGATAATTTTCATTCTCGCTTTAATACTAAAGAAAAAACCTATGAATATTTAATTAATTTAGGGCCTTATAATCCAATAAAAAAAGATTATTTATTAAATTATAATAAAAACTTAAATATATCTAAAATGAAAAAAGCCAGTAAATACTTAATCGGAAGTTATTCCTATCAAGCATTTGTTTCTGGGTTTAGAAATAATTATGATAGTTCTATATATAAAATATCAATAAAGAAGAAAAAAGATATTTTAACGATTAAATTTATTGGTAAAACTTTTTATAATCATATGGTAAGAAATTTAGTAGGGGCTTTATTATTAGTCGGCGAAAATAAGATTAATCCTAAAGATATAAAAGAAATGTTATTAAAAGAAAAAAATATTTATAATTATTCAACACTGCCAGCATGTGG
Source organism: uncultured Muribaculaceae bacterium (assembly GCA_964655835.1). Taxonomy (GTDB): domain Bacteria; phylum Bacillota_I; class Bacilli_A; order RF39; family UBA660; genus DUUS01. The sequence goes on from CAZZNR010000044.1 coordinate 690, forward strand.
TTTATATTTAGTAAATATAAAATATTAGATAATTAAGAAAATAATTATAAAAGCAAAAAGGTAAGTGGTTAAATGAATCAATTAAATATTGAAATATATAATCATAATTTAGAGAATAATTCTAATTCATCAAATAAGATAAATTTATTTGAAATACTAAAAAAAATTTTAAGTTGCCAAAAGGAAATAAAAGAAGCTGAAGGATTATTATTTCAATTAAAAATAGGAAATCAAGAATTAGATTGTTTTAAAAATAGTGATATTTATAAAAATGCAATTGATAAGGCTAAAAAATATTATTCTAATCAAAGCGAGATTAAAGCTTAAGAAGAATCCTTAAAATATGAACTTAATATATTAAAACAACAAAAGAATGATATTGAAACGAATATCTTTGTTTTAAAAAGATCAGAAAAATTAAAAGAAGTAGAAAATGAAATATCGATTATTAAAGATAAAATAGAATATATTAGCCGCATAAATTCAAAAAACTATAAAGAAGTTTTTAAACAAAATGATTTAGTTATTAATGAAATTATTAAACCAATAGTTGATAAATATTATTTTGGTGATAATAGACCAAATATAGATTATGAAAGTTGGGAACGTCGAGATGATTTAGAACATGTACTAAGTTTAGTTTTATATGCTTTTAAAAATGCAATATTATTACAAGAAAATAAAATAAAAAAAAATAATAATTATATTGATCAAATTATGATAAATATCAATATTGAATTTGAAATATTAACTAATTTATTACAAGCTTATTATCTAATTGAAAATTCAAAAAACGAACAGCAAGTTAAAAAATGTTACGAATTAATTGAAAATTATAAAAATATTGTTAGAGAAGATTTGAAAACATTAAAAATTTTGTTATAATAAAAATATAAGAAAGGCTAGTGATAACTATGAATCAGCAAGATCCTCTTAAATTAGAATTTGAAGAACTTTTTGATTTAAATCTTTTATTAGAATCTTTTAAATTTAAATTAGAAGAAGTAAAAAAATTGTTAGAAAGGTAATATAATGGAACAAATTAAAAAAGAAATTGAAAATTGTATAGAAAAGTTAGATATAATTCGTAAACAGTTAGCTGAATTAAAACAGTTAGAAAGTGAATCACCTGAAGTAAAAGTTAAAATAGAAACTTTAAATAAAGAATATGTTGATCTACAAGAGAAATATTATCAATATAAAAGATTAATACAAATCCCTTTATATAAAGCTATTGAAGCAATGTCTCAAGAAGATATTAATAAATTTATTGATAATAAAGTGGGTGTATTAAGTGAAGAATTAAGTAAGGCCCAAGAAGAAAAAAGCAATCTAATTAATAGTAAAGAAATGCAGTTACTAGAGGACCAAAGTAATATTAGTGATATTGGAAACAGTTGTATAATATATCAGCCTATGAAAAATTTAAATCTAACAATGTTCTATAAAGCTACAAATGAAAAAAATATAACTGCCATTATTAAAGATTATAATGAATATTTTAAACGCGATTCGAATGAAGAGAAAGATCTCCTGCTATTTATTGTCAAACTTAATAAACAAATAACTAATGAAATAAATATATTAAGAAAAAATGGATTGCCTTGTGATGAAGATAATATTATTAAAGAAATTTATTTAAAAAATGAAGAAGAATATCAAAAAAGACGAAGACAAGTTGAATTTTCTGTTGTATTAGATATCATAGAAAGAGTAATTGATATTGAAAATAATATTAAATTGTTAAATGATTTAGGCGTTGATACTGAAGAATATACAAGTAAAGATATCAGGAATAAAGAACACATCGGTTCAAATAGTATTCTTTATGATTTAAATAATCAAATTAGAACAAAACTTGAATCTTTAAGAGATGAAGTTTTAGAATCTTTAAATAAAACTGAAGAAAAAGAATCTCAAATCAAATCGATTTTTGATAAATTGGGCTTAATTAAAAATAATCCTGAAAATTTTAAAGAAATTTTATATAATCAATTTAATCTTAAAGAATTTAAATCTTATATTAATGAAATAGAAAATGTATCCCAAGAAGTAAATAATCTTGAAGAAATAAGTAAAAAAACAGGTAAAAATATTCCTGATCTTAATGAAAATGAGAAAGTCAGCTTAATTGAAAATTTAAAAGAATTATTACAAAGACAAGAACAAAATGACTTATCTGAAAAAGAATTAATAAAATTAAGAAATGGATTAGAAAAATTAGATCAATTTAAAGATAGTGAAAAAATTATCAACCATAAATCAAGATTAGACCAAATAGATGCTCAAATAAATGAAAAAAATATCCAAGAGCCTTTATTAAAAGAAGAAGTTAGAAAGTTAAGAGAAGAAGAAAAGAATCTGACCCATAAAATTATAGTATTTAATAGAGAAAAAAAATTAAAAGAAATAAAAGATAAAATTAATGGTCTAGAAGAAAAAATCTGGTCAATGTCATCAAATTATAATTATCAAAAAGACCAACTTAATAAAGAGATAATTGATAAAAATATAATCCCAATAATCGAAAATTATTATGTTGATTCAATTAATAATTTGATTATTTCCAAAACAGATATGGAAAATACTTTAAAAAATACTATTGAAGCTTTTCAAACTGCTATATCAAAAAGAGAAGATAGAATTAAAGAAAATAATAATTATATGAATCAATTAATTAATCAATTAAATATTAGCCCAGAAGTTTTAACTGACTTATTAAAAGCTATTAAGGTAATTGAAAGTTCTAAAGATAAACAACAAATTAAACAAAGTTATGAATTAATAGAAAAATACCACATAGTTTTAGAAAATCCAGTATCTCAAAAAGAATTAAATGATTTGATGGAACAAAAGTCAGAAGAAATTGGAGAGGAAATAAAAAGAAACATGTAAAAAATATTAATAGAAATATTAATATTTTTCTTAATTGTAATTTCAACCGCACCACTTAATATTTATTAGATAATATCATATAAATAAAATTTTTAAAACTTAATTTGTTAATTTTAAAGCATCTTAAAGCAACTTGTTTGTCAATATCTGTATAACAAGCCGAAGGATAATATTGACAAACAAGTGATTTAAGATATCATTAACAATAATTAAGTTTTTTAAATTCTTGCATTTCTATTTCAAATACACTTTTAAAACCAAATATTTTTCTAGGCATTGCATTGATATTAAATGCAATATCATCTAAATATATTTGAGGTGTTAATTTAAATGATGAACCTTTTGGTAAGTATCTTCTTACTAATTGGTTCATTTTTTCATTCGTTCCTCTTTGGAAGGAACAATATGGATCACATTTGTACAACTTTATTCCAAGACGTTTCGCACATATTCCTAAAGCCATAAACTCTAGTCCATTATCTGTTGTTATTGATTTTACTGGTATATCATTTTTTACTATATAATCATATATCAATTTATTTATATAATGTTCATGAGTATATTCTGCTTTTATTAGCCATATTCTTCTTGTACATCTATCTACGATACTTATTATAGATGGATATTCATTTCTTTTACCAACTATTGAATCTATCTCTATATGTCCTATTTCATCTCTTTTTTCAATATATTTGGGTCTTAAGCTTATCGGTAAGACTGTCTTATTATCTAGATTCCATTTAAAATGCTGCATCATTCCACTTTTAATATTTTTCTTTCTTTTCTTATAACAAGTTTGATTTCTTTTTATTTCTAACTTATTGTTATTTATCCAGTTATATACTTGCTTTACTGATGGCACTTTTACTCCTAGATGACTTTTTTTAAATAGATGAATACAGACTTCTACTGAATGATGTCTTCTGTCATAATGATCATGAAAATACCTTATAAATATTTCATACTTCTTTGTAATGTCTATTTTTCTTTTTTCATAGATTCCTGCTTTGTATCTTGATATTGTTGAATGGCTTATATTTAATCTTCTTCCTACTTCTCGCATTGACATCTTTTGTTCTAATAAAATGTCAATTTCCACTTTCTTTTTCTCTGTTAATTGTTTATAATGCATATAGAGCTCCTTTCCGCAAGACTGGGCTCTTTTATTATATCAAAAAATCCCAACCACTGGTGCGGTTGAGATTTCAATTTAGGAAAAAGGATTTAATCCTTTTTTGGTTTTACAACAATGTGGCGGTTTGGTTCTTCGCCTTCGCTTTCTGTTTTAATTCCTTTGATATCAGTTAATACTTTATGTACTATTCTTCTTTCATAAGAATTCATATTTTCCATAACTACTGGAGTTTTTGTATTTTTAACTTCTCTAGCGATATTTTTAGCTAATCTCTCAAGGTGTTGAATTTGTTTGTTTTTATAATTTTCAACATCTAAATTTATATATGGATATAATCCAATTTGATTAAATACTGATTGTTTAGCAATTAATGTTAAAGCCGATAAAGTTTGGCCGTTTTTACCAATTAAAATAGCATTATTATCAGAATACATTTTAATATTAATTTGTTTATTCCTAATATTTGTTTCAAAAGATACGTTTATCCCAATATCTTTAAAAATATTTGTTAATAATTCTTTGATATAATTAGTTAAATCAGAAATTTTTACTATCGTAAATTTTAAACTTTCACTTTTAAATAAACCACCTTTTTTTACTTCTTTTTTAAATAAAATTTCTTCTTCAGTTACTTTTAAATCTTCTAAAGCTTTTGATAATACTTCTTTTTCAATTTTTCCTTCATATAAATATAATTCCATACTACGTAACACTCCGTTTCTTTATATAAAAATTTTGTACTACAGCAAAAGCATTTGTTGTAACCCAATATAATGCTATAGCTGTTGGTAAACTAAAGGATGCTATTGAAATAAAAACTAACATAAAATTGGTCATAAATTTCATTTGTTGTTCTTGAGCAGGACTTCCCATTGAATTCATATTAAACTTAAATGATAAATAAGTAGTTAATATTATTAATGCTATTAATATTAAATATAAGTAATTTCCTTCTTTTATTCCTACTAAAGGAGTAGTTCCTAATTGTAGTGTCCATAAGGATTCTTCAAATATTACTGGTACTCTATTTATTGCTTCTAAGAAAGCTAAAAATAATGGGATTTGAATAAATGCTACTAAACAACTTCCAAGTGGACTTACTTTGTATTTTTTATAAATTAACATCATTTCTTGACTTTTTTTCATCATAGCATCAGAATCTGTCTTATCTTTATATTTTTTTTCTAATTTATTTAATTCTGGTTGAGCATTCTTCATATTTTGAGATTGTTTGGCGGTTTTAACTGTTAAAGGAGTTAAAATTAATCTAATTAAAAGACCAACAATCATTATTGCAAAACCATAATTTTGTACTAACTCTCCTACTTTAACTATATACCATGCTAGTGGTATAACAAATAATTGCGCCCATAAACCACTATAAGAATCTGAATTATATAATTTTAAATCATCACAATCAGGAAGATCGGCTATTTTATATTCTAGATTTTTATCATATTTATTATATAGATTAACTAAATTTTGATTTTCTGGTTTACATAATATATTAGCTGGAACACTTTGTCCAGTAACTTCATTTACTACTCTTTTATTATTATCATCTTTTATATAAGTAGTGCAACCAGTTAATATAAATGTCATTAAAAATAATAATATTAATAATCTGCTTCTATGTTTTCTTCTCATTTATCCACCTTATTTATTAAAGAAAGTAAATTTACTTTTTTTTGTTGATAATTTATATTTAAACAGTCTTTCCTAACCATTATAATATAATCTTGATTGTTTTTAAACTCTATTTTTATTTCTTTAATTATTTCTCTCATTTGTCTTTTGATTTTATTTCTAGTTACAGCATTACCAATTTTTGTACCTACTGCTATTCCAAATCTACTATTATCTTCTTTTTTAAAATCGTAATATATAACAAAGTATTTATTTTTTAGAAATTTACCTTTTTTTATTATATTATTAAATTCAATTGATTTTTTGATTCTTTCATCAACTTTCATATAATAGTCCTCCCATTTAGAATAAAAACCACTTGTGTGGCTTATCTAGATAAAATTTTACGTCCTTTTTTTCTACGATTCTTTAAAATATTAGTTAATTTACGCGCAAAAAAGCCATGTTTTTTCTTTCTTTTACGAGTATTCGGTTGATATGTTCTTTTCATTTCTTGCACCTCCACATCCATTAAACTTTTTTAATTATATTATATTGAAACAATTAAGTCAATCAAAGGTTTGATTATAATAATATAAACAAAAATGTTGATAATTTATTTTAATGTTTAAATTATTTTGTTGAAATTGTT
>CAZZNR010000045.1:0-6951 GCA_964655835.1 uncultured Muribaculaceae bacterium
TACGATAATCTGCTTGTCTAAAAGCATAAATACTTTGATTCATATCGCCAACTACAAAAATATTTTTGTATTTAGAACTTAACATTAATGATAATTTATATTGCACCGGATTAGTATCTTGATATTCATCAATTAGAATATATTGATATTTATCTTGATAATGTTCTAATACATCTTTATGCTCATTCAATAACTTTACAGGCATTAATAATAAATCATCAAAATCCACACTTGAACTTTTAATTAATTTATCACTATATGCCTGATATACTTCAACTACTATTTTATCAATTGGCGTATTAAAATACTTTTCAAGTTCAGTTTCATTTAGCATTTGGTTTTTAATAAAACTAATTTTACTCCGAATATAATAAGGGCTGTAGTGCTTAGGATCTAAATTCTTTTCTTTTAATATTTTTTTAATTATTGATAAAGTATCAGCTGAATCAATAATGGTAAAATTATGATTAAGACCTAATAAAGCATTATTTTCTCTAATAATTCTCAAACCTAAAGAATGAAATGTCCCAATAAAAGAAGATACATCCCCTATTAAATTATTTACGCGATCCCGCATCTCTTTAGCGGCTTTGTTAGTAAAAGTAATAGCCAGAATGTTATAAGGATTAATACCTTGGTCAATTAAATATACAATTCGGGTAGTTAATACTTTTGTTTTACCAGAACCAGCTCCTGCCATAACTAATAAAGGCCCATCAATATGAGTAACAGCCTTAATTTGTTCTTTGTTTAATTTAGCTAAATAGTCCATATTAATCCCACTTTCTTATCTATCTAATTATATCATTTATACTAATATTAAAAAAGAGTAATACAAAAATTTTACAAATAAATGTACGATATATTTTTTTCGATTTTAAAAACACCTTATGATAAATTTTATATAAATTTCATATAATTTGATGTATAATTATTACATTAGGAGGTATCTAATGAAAATGGCAATTGAAATAAAAAATTTAACTAAATATTATGGTAATATTTTGGGCGTTAAAAATTTAAATTTAAATTTAGAAAAAGGAGAAATATTTGGTTTTATTGGACCTAATGGAGCTGGTAAATCAACAACATTAAGATGCATAATGAATTTAATTAATAAAACTAAGGGTGAAATTTATGTTAATGGCGTTTTGTTTAATAAAGATAATACTTCTTTAAAAGAAATTATCGGTTATCTACCAAGTGAAATTAATTTATATGAAGATTTAACTGTTAACGAAATTTTAGATTATCACCAATCCTTTTATAAAAAAGATTTATCTAAAAATCGTAATAAACTAGTTAAACTATTTAAATTAGATGAAAATAAAAAAATCGAAAATTTATCTTTAGGAAATTTAAAAAAATTAGGAATTGTTCTAGCTTTATTACATGAACCAGAAATTCTTATTTTAGATGAGCCAACTAGTGGTCTTGATCCAATTATGCAACAAACTTTTTATAACTTATTAATTGAAGAAAAGAAAAAAGGTACAACCATTTTTTATTCGACTCACGTTTTAAATGAAGTAGCTAAAATTTGTGATCGAGTCGGGATAATCAAAGAAGGTAACCTTTTAAAAATTGAATCAATTGAAAACCTTCATAAATTAAATTTATTTTATGTTACAATTGTTTCTCAAGATATCAACAAAATTATTAAAGATTTAAAAATATCTCAGTATGAATTAAATAATAACACCATCAAATTTCGCAATACTGTTGATATCAATATTTTAATTAAAGAGTTAACTAAATATAAAATTAATAAATTATTAATAGAAGAAGCAAGTTTAGAAGATATTTTCTTGCATTATTATAAATAGGAGGTTTAAAAATGTTTAAAAGAGAATTAAAAATTAATTTAAAAAGTTCTATTTTATGGACCTTTATCTTATGTGCTATATTCTTAGTTGTTTTTCTCATTTATCCGAGTTTAACAATAAGTGATAATATGAAAATGATAGATGATTTAATAAAAGTTTTTCCTGAAGATATTATAAAATCATTTAATATGGATATTTCATCATTTAGCACTGCTTTTGGATGGCTCCAAACAGAAGGTTTGATATTTATCTATTTAGTAACTGGTGCTTATTCAGCGATTCTTGGGTCCAATCTAATTTTAAAAGAAGAAGATGATAAAACAATTGAATATTTAAATAGTCTTCCTATTACAAGGACTAAAATAGTTTTATCTAAAATATCAGCTGGTCTTATTTATATTACTGCCATGGTTTTATTTATTGGTATATTTAATTATATTGGTTTGACAGTTAACGAAGATATCAATGATAAAACTTTCTTCTATTTAAGTTTATCACCATTAATAACATCTCTAGTGATATTTAGTCTAAGTATGTTTATAGCCACCTTTACTAATAAAACAAAAACTATGGTGGGAATAAGCTTAGGAATTGTTTTTGGCAGTTATATCTTAAATATCTTATCAACTATTAGTGAAAGTATTGAATTTTTAAAATATTTCTCAATCTTTACTTTAGCCGATACTAGAAATATAATTGTCGATTCTTCATTAAATCCCATAATGTTATTTATTAGTTTATCTTTAACAATTATGTTTTTAGTTTTAACCTTTATTAAATACAATAAAAAAGAATTAGTTTAATTCTTTTTTTATTATTCCTTTAGCTTTTAATTTAGCTTCTAGCTTTTCATAAACAAAAGGTTCTTCATAATAATCTTTTTCTTTAATATTATTTTTATTAATATAAATATTTAAATACTTGGCATTACTTGGAGTAATAATTTTATAACTAGATAAACGATTAACGATATTTTTATAACTTACTTTATAGTTATTACTAAATATTTCTAATTCTTTAAAATTAATCTTAGTTCTTTTTTCATCAAATTCTTCAATAATACTTTGTTTAGGAATTAATAAAGCGAGAGCAAACTCGGTTGTTAAATCATCTTTTTTATAGTCATTGATAATTAAAAGTTCCCCAAGATACTTAGCTATACTGTATCTTTGTTCATAACCATTGTTCTCTTCTAGAACAACAATAACCGGAACATTATTAATAATTTCATAAAAACCAATAAAATTAGCCGTATTTTTATCTTTAGGTAAAGTTATAATCATCATACCATTATTTTCAAGTAAATATACTAAATTAGAAATCGGATCTTTTAATGGTAGATTAAAAAATATTCTTAATTTAGAAGCTAAGCTACCAGCTTCTACTAAGGTATTTATAATGTGCACCCCAAATTTATTTTGCAGAGTAATTTCAGATAATTTTAATAAATTAAAATAGGAATATATTTTTTCAGTTATGATATATTTAATTTTTTCTTTTTTTACTTCCGAAGTCTTTTTTTGGCATTTAAAGTTAGTAAATTTTATTTTGATATTTTCTTCAACATCTAATAATTCGTCTAAATTAGTATTATAAATATTAGCAAATTCTTCTAATCTTTGCAAGGATGCTATAATCGTATTATTTTCATACTTGAAAATAGCGGCATTAGATATATTCAAGAGTTTTCCTGCTTCAGCCATTGAAAGATTTGATCTCATTCGAGCTATTTTTAAATTATTACCAACCGTTTTTGTCATCTTATCACCCGTTAATAACTTTCTAAATATATTCTAAACCATTAACTAAAAAATGTAAAGAAAAAAGTATTATTCTAAAATAATACTTAAATCATTATCTTCAATAAATTTTATAAATTTATCTTTAAAATCTTGTAATTCTTCACTTGTTAAAGTTTTTTCTTTTGAACCAATGGTATACCTTATAGTTATCTTTTTAATTTCTTTATCAATATAGATATCAACTAGTTCTCTATTAATTATAATTGGACTAGTAAATTTTGCAATTATCTGTTCAAATTCTTTATAATATTCGCCTCTTTTAGATATAATCGTATAATCTAAGTTAGTAACGGGATATTTACTAACTTCGTCATACGTAATATTATCTTTATTAATCTCTGAGTAAAGATCAAAGTTTACATCAATTACTACAAAACATTTCTTTTTATTAATTTTATTACTTACACTACGGTTAAAAACTTTTATTTGCCCTATTACACTCTTATTTACAATAATGTTTTGAATTAATTCTTGATGATAATAGGGTTTACTTTGAGCTAGTTCAAAAATTGCATGATGATTCTTAAAAGCTTTAATTAAATTATAAGCAATACTTTTAGCTTCATTATATATGTTTTTGGAATTATCAACATCATCTGATAATAAAATACTTAAAGTTCTTTTATTTTCACCATTTTCAATTATAGTGCCGATTTCAAATATTCTAATTTGATCATATCTTTTAGTGTTATGATAAGCTACTTCTAACATACTTAATGATAAATCATCTCTTAAAATACTATCTTCAATTTTCCCCATTAATTTTACATTATCTAAATTAACCTCAATTGTTTTTAAAAAAGCTGTTTGATTCCATAAATAAGTATGTACTTCATTAAAATTATACTTATTAACTAAATATTCTTTAACTTCATATTCTTGTTCATAAATGGTTTCAGGATTGCTAAAAGTTAAATCGGTATTAAGGGGTACTTCTTCAAAATTTTCATAGCCATATAATCTTGCAATTTCTTCGATTAAATCAGCCGCAATTGTAACATCCTTGGTTGCTCTAAAGGTCGGAACGGTTACTTTAAAACTATCTTTTAATACTTTAACTTTAAATGATAATAAATTTAAAATACTCTCAACGACTGAATCTTCAATTTCAAAGTTCATATATTTATAGAGTAAAGCCTTTTCTAAAATTACTTCCTTTTCTTTGAAAACTTCGGGATAAACGTCAGTAATATTAGAACCAAATTCTAAATTAGGATTTTCGTCTTTTAATAACTTTATAAATCTTTTGGTTCCATCCATAGCTAAATTCGGATCTAAACTTTTTTCATAGCGACTAGATGCTTCAGTACGAAGTCCTAATGAAGTGGCAGTTTTACGAATAGTTGAAGCTTCAAAAGAAGCACTTTCCAACACAATTGAATTAGTTTCATCTGTTATTTCACTATCAATACCACCCATTACTCCAGCTACGGCAAAATATTTACCGCCATTCTTAATCATTAAGTCTTTATTAGTTAATAATCTTGCATTACCATCTAAAGTTGTAAATTGATCCCCATTATATGCTAGACCGATTTCAATTTCATCAACAATATTAGCATCAAAGGCATGCATTGGTTGGCCTAATTCAAGCATTATATAATTAGTTAAGTCAACAATTAAATTAATACTTCGCATTCCCGCATAATATAAAAATATTTGCATCCATAATGGCGTAATTTTATTATCAATTTTATCTAATTTAGTTCCAATATATCGATAACATAAATCAGGATTATTAATTTTGATTTTTAAATCTTTTTTATTTACTTTAGTATCATCAAGTTCAAGAGGCAATAATTCATTTCTGGTAATAGCGGCAATTTCTCTTGCGATACCATAATGGCCCCATAAATCAGGCCGATTAGTCAATGATTTGTTATCAATTTCCACAATAATATCTTCAATAGGAAAGATTTCTTTAATATTCACTCCAAGAGGAGTATTGGAAGGTAGTTCAATAATCCCCGAATGATCATCACTAATTCCTAATTCTTTACCACTACACATCATACCATAAGAATCTATTCCTAAAAGAGGCCTTGCCCTAATTTCGATTTCATCAATATGACCTCCAACTTGGATTAATGCCCCTATTAAACCAACTTTTACATTTGGAGCCCCACATACAATTTGTAATTCTTCTTTACCATTATCAACTTTTAAAACTGATAATTTATTTGATTTAGGATGGGGCTTACATTCAATAATTTTAGCGGTTATAACCCCATCAAAATTCTTACCTTTAAGTTCTATTCCTTCTACTTCAGCTGTTCTAATCGTAAAAGTATCCCATATTGAATAAAAATCGATTTTATCACTATTTTTAATATGCTTCTTTAATATATTACATGATATTTTCATAATTTATCCCTACCTTATATTAAACTGATTAAGATGTCTTAAATCACCTGAATTTAAATATCTTATATCATTAATTCTATATTTCATCATTGCTAGCCTAGTTAAACCTAACCCAAAAGCAAAACCACTATAGACTTTCGTATCAATACCGTTTTCTTTAAGGACATTAGGATGAATCATTCCACAAGGGCATAATTCAACCCAGCCTGTATCTTTACAAGTTGGACATCCTTTACCGCCACAAATGGTGCAGGAACAATCTAATTCAAAACCCGGTTCAACAAAGGGAAAGAATCCAGGACGTAATCTAACTTCAACATCTTGCTTAAAGACCTCTCTAAGCATTCCTTTCATTACATAAATAAGTTTACTTATCGAAATATCTTTATCAATTACCATACCTTCTAATTGAAAAAAAGTATTTTCATGCGAAGCATCTAAGTCTTCGTTTCTAAAACACCTACCCGGAACACACATTTTAATTGGAGCTCCATATTTTTGCATTGCTCTAGCTTGAACAGGACTTGTATGAGTTCTTAATAAAAGTCCATTATCAAGCCAGTAAGTATCTTGCATATCACGAGCCGGATGATTAGCTGCCACATTCAAAGCTTCAAAATTAAAATATTCTGATTCCATTTCCGGCCCATCAAGTACCATAAAACCCATCCTTTTTAAAATTGTAGTTACTTCTCTAGCAACTATTGTAACCGGATGAAGAGAACCGTTTATTTCTTTAACCGGAAGAGTTGGATCAAAAGTAATTATTTCATTTTTATTTAATGATTCTTCAAAATATTTAGTAAAAAGATGATCAAATTCCGTTTTGATTTTATTAAATAATGGCCCATATAGTTTTTTATCTTCATCATTCATATTTTTAATATTAGCCATATAATTATATAATTCACTTTTTTTACCTAAATATTTAGATTTAATATTTAAATACTCACTTTCAT
>CAZZNR010000046.1:0-6947 GCA_964655835.1 uncultured Muribaculaceae bacterium
AGTAAATCATTATATAAATATTCATTATCTTGTAATTTTAATTCCTTTCGATTTATATAAACATCTTGATTAATAAAATTTAAAACTAAATTAATATCTTTTAAATTATTTATTTCAATTAAGTAATTATTTTTATGTAATTTAGATTCAGTTATTAAATAATTATGATCATTAATAATTATTTCATTATTTTTAACAAAAGCTTTTTTTCTCATTTCAAAAGAGGAATTAATCTTTAACATTCCTTTGATACCAAAAGTATTAACTATTTTTCCTATAAATATCTTTTCCATAACTAAATTTTAGCATATTTTTAGTATTTAATAAATAAGTATTAACATGCAGTAATATAGAAAGGAATGATTAAAATAAGAGAAAAAGAAAATGGTTATGGTTTGGTTATAGCAGTTCTTTTAATAATTATTATGGTATTGATAAGTTATATTGCTTATAACAAAGGACTAGATAAAAATAAGAAAAAAGATATCATTACTACCAAAATAGAAACAACAACTACTATACTAGAAACTACTCCTATTAGCAGAGAATATACATATAATAATATTTGTAATGATGTATTACCATGTTCAAAAGAAATAACTACCGTTGATGATTTAATTATCAAATTAGAAAGTAATGAAAATAAACACAAATTGATTATTACTGGTCCAATAGAAAAAGCCATTGAACTTGAACAATTTATTAGTCTAAGAATAATTGGTAATAAATTTTTTATTATTAAATCTTTCGAAAAAGATAAAAAAGAAAACCATATTTTAACTTTATATGATGAAAATTTTAATAAACTAGATCTTCTTAATATTAATATTTATAAAACTGAATCTTATAATAATCTAAATTTAACCTATTTTACTTACAATATTGAATGCCCTGATAATCAAGATGAATATTTTATCAAAAAAACAGCTATAATAAGTGAAAACGGTTTTAAAATTACTTCTTCTAATAAAGGACATTTAAAAACTGATGGCATTATATGCAAAAAAATCACCACTGATTAAAAGTGGTTTTTTTATTCATAAAATATTTTTTCAATATATAAATTATCAGTTACATCCTTATATTTATCATACTTTTCTTTTGTATCAGCAATATAACCAAGTAATAGAGTTTCTTCTTTTATCTTTTTCATTTTAATAATATTATAATACTCAATATCGATACTAATAAAATCTGTTACAAGATAAAAATTAACAAAATAATTAACAAATTTAAATTTCCTTAATTTAATATCTTTTGACATTATTTCCCCAACAATATAATCAGGGCGATTCTTATTATACCATCTTATTATTAAAGAGTTCCCGCTAACGATGGCAAATTTACCAGGATAATTATCTAATAATTTAACTAATTCTTTTTGCATATGGTGTTTACATTCTAGAGTTTTAGGATTGATTATTATAGGGACTCTTCCCTTAATCAGGTTTAATACTTCTTCTATTGAAGGAATATGGTATTTATTTAAATATAATAATTCTTCATAAGTAGTGGAACTAATTTTATCTTTTAAATGCATTAATCTAGTTAAATCACTATCATTATAAACCACAATAACATTATCTTTAGTTAATCTTAATTCCAAATTTATGATTAAATTTTTTTTCAAAGCTAAATCAAAAGCTTCTAGGGTGTTTTCGAAAATATTATGATTATCATAAATACCTTTATTTGATATATAATTAGTTTTTAAAAACTCCAAGTCCTTCATAACTTCACCTAAATTTATTATATAAAAAAAGACTATAAAAGTCTATTTATTTAATTCATGCATTAATATACTAGCAGAAATACTAGCATTTAAACTCTCACATTTTTTATTCATTTTAATATATAAATTATGATCACATAGTTTTAATATATCTTGATTTAAACCTTTAGCTTCACTACCAATTATTAAAGCATGCTTATTAGGTTCTGGTTTTGCCAAAATACCTTTATTAACATCTGTTCCATAAATAATATAATTATCTTTTTTTAGTTTATTTAAATAAGGAACAATATCATTAATAATAATATTAATATTAAATAACATTCCTTCTGTAGCTCTTATTACTTTAGGATTATATAAATAAACACTTTCTTTACTAATAATAATAGTGTCATAATTAAAAGCTACGGCCGATCTGATGATGGTACCTAAATTACCAGGATCTTTAATATCATCTAAAATTAAAACATTACCTTTTATATCTTTTTCTTTTAAAGTATGACATAAGCCAATTACTTTAGGAGGATTTGTTAAATTACTTACTTTCTTTAAAATATCTTCTGTCACATAAGTAACTTCTTCATATGTATTAGCTTCTTTTTCTAAAAGAAATATTTCTTTAATATAATTATTTTTAATAGCTTCTTCAACTAAATACTGACCTTCAACTAGAAATAGATTATTATTTTTAATATATTTTTTATCCTTTAATTTGATTAATAATTTTATTTTGGGATTATTAAGAGATTCAATCATAATTAAACTCCTTCCTAACTTGAATATATCAATATTTTTAAGTTTATGCAATTTAAAAATTCAACCTTAAAGGTTGAATTTTAAACTTTAATCAACTAAATCGATTGGCTGACCATCAATTGTTCCGCTTGCTACCCCATCAACAATTTCAAAATAAAAGGCATCACCATTTTTAGCATAATCACTAGTTAAATCATTATTTTTAAAAATTGATTCTGGTTTACTAACATCTTCAAAAAAACTAACAAAAATATTATCTTTATCAAAATATGTTTTATAAACACTACCTTTCCCTTCTTCAATTGTATAAGTTAATGTAGCATAGCCATCTTTAATTTTAGTATATTCATTAATCATAATAAGATTATCATTTTCATATATACTCATAGTTGTAGAATCAGTTTTTTTATCATAATCAGCAACAAATTTTCCTTCATCATCTTGAGCATTAGTAAATGTTATAGTGCATACACTACCATTCATTTTATACTTAACATTACTATAAAGGATTAAAGCTGAAGTAGCGATAGATTCATCTAAACCACACATTGTAGCAGGAATAGTAGTTAAATCAACGGTTGCTAATCCTAACATAGCCATTGTTAAAGAAAGACTTTCATTATCTTCAACGGCATTATTAATAGCATCAAGTTTTTGACCTTTTAATTCAACATATTTAGCATAAGATTCTGACAAATTATTAACTTTGGTTTTGTCAGTTATTTTTTCATTATTATTATTATTATTGCTAGTATTTAAATTATTATCATCTTCTTTATTTCCACATCCTACAAAGAATGTTAAAATTAAAGAACTAAGTATTATAATCTGTAAATATTTTTTCATGACTTATTACTTTCTTTATTATTTGCTTTAGCAATTTTAGATAATATTTTATCAACTGCACTATTTAGTTTTCCTAATAAGGGAATCGTATAACTTTTATAATTATAAGCTTTAACTGAAGCTATAATAACTACAATTAAAACCACTATCCCTAAAATAGTTGATAGTAATCCAACTAAAGCTAATCCTGCTAAACCACTTCCATAATAATATGGATTACTAAATGAACTAATTATGCCTCCTAGAACTATTACGATAATAAACATAAATATTGAACTTACAATATTTAAACTGATAGATTGAACGGCATGTTTTTTAACAAAATCACTCTTTTTTTCAAGAAAATATATAACTAATGGTACAGCCCAAGAAAAGAACTTTAATCCTGGAACAAATGCTAAGATAGCTCCTCCAATATAAGTAAGTAAAGCCATAATATTAGCATCTACATTAGCAATTGATGATTGGTGTTTTTTTATTTCTTCTTTCATATTTTTACCTCTTTCTTCATATTTCATTCAACTGTTAGCATCTTTAAAAAATATAATCACCTCACTATCACTAATTAATTTTATTATATTCCCTTAATCTAAAAAAAAACAATATTAATGTTTTAATTGTTTTCGGGCTTGTTTATAATAAGGAAAAAAACCTGCTACATAATTCCAATAATCTTTAGAATGATTCATGTATTTAAAATGACATAACTCATGAATAATAACATAATCAATTAAACTAATATCTTTCTTAATTAATTCCATATTTAAAGTTATGCTCATATTCTTTTTATTACATACCCCCCATTTAGAGGTCATTTTGCGAATTTTAAGATTGAAATGCGGAATATTAGGAAATAATAATTTAATTTGATTTAGACGTTGATTAAATACTTCACTAGCTTTACTATAAATATAATTTAAAGCTTCCGTTTTAGAATTAGCATAAATATCATTATTATCAATATAAGGTTTTGTATCTTGAATAATAAACTGTAAATCATTACCTAAATATTTTAAATCTTCTTTTTTTTCATTAAGAATATTATCATACATTTTAATAATACTTATTTGATTTTCTATTAATAATTTTTCGATATAACTATTTGAGATAAAGCGATTAGCACTAACATATATTTTTAAATCATTTTTAACTCTAAAATAAATATTTTTAATCTTTTTACGATTAATAATATAAACATATTCCTTTTGGTTAAGAATTATTTTGTTTTCCATATTAAGATAAATTCTCATTTTCTATAACTGGAATATCTTGAGGTACTAAAGGTATTTCAACTGACTTTAAATTATTTAAAGAGTAGATTAATTCATATGAAATAACATCCAATATGGGAGGGTATGTTTCTAAAATTTTATTTTCGGCCTTAATTTTTATTATATCCCCTATTTTAAGTTTTCCATCTAAGGTTATTGATATTTCTTGATATCCTTTTATTAATTTCTCATCCGAAAAAGGAGTTATTAAATAACTTTGGCCACTTGCATCTACGATAACGGCATAAAACTCAATTTCTTTATTATCAATTTCGAATTTACATAAAATATAAATCGAAATAAATACTATTAAAAAAGAAAATATAAATAATAAAGTAGTTTTTTTAGTCATTCTTATCACCTCTATTAGTAAATTTTATAATAATGGGAGTTCCAGTTAAATCAATCGATTCTCTTATTTTATTTTCTAAATATCTTTCATAGCTAAAGTGGACTAATCGTTTATTATTAACCGAAAAATTAAATTTAGGGGGTTTAGTTCCTTCTTGATGAACAAAATAGATCTTTAATCTTTTACCTTTATAACTTGGAGCCGGATGTAAAGCATAAGCTTCTCTAATAATATCATTAAGAACTGAGGTTTTTATCTCTTTTGTAGCACTTTCATAGGCTTTTAATATTTCGGGCATTAAAGTATGAATTCTAGCTTTAGTTAGAGCTGATAAAAAGACAATATTAACATAAGGAATAAATTGAAATTCATTTCTAATATCTTTAAGCCATTTTTTCATTTCCAAATCTTTATTTTTTATTAAATCCCATTTGTTAACAACAATTACTATCGCTTTTCCGGCATCAAGAGCATAAGATGCAATGTGCTTATCATGTTCAATAATACCTTCCGCCGCATCTATCATTAAAACACATACATCAGATCGATCAATCGCTTTTATACTTCTAATTAAACTATATTTTTCAATTTGTTCATATATTTTACCTTTTTTTCTCATCCCCGCGGTATCAATAACAATATAGTCTTTTTTTTCATGGGTAAATCTTGTATCAACAGCATCTCTTGTAGTACCTGCTTCATCTGAGACAATTACTCTTTCTTCATTTAAAAGAGCATTTATTAATGAACTTTTTCCGGTATTAGGTCTACCAATAATACAAAATTTTAAAATACTTTGATTCTCTTCAGTTGTATAAGGATTAAAATCCTTAGTTATTTCCTGAAGTAATTCTTTAATGCCTAGATTGTGTTCACCACTTACGGGAAGATAGTTATCAAATCCTAATTCATAATAATTATAAATATTATTATGATGTTTTTGATCATCAATTTTATTAACCGCTACTATTATTTTTTTATTAGTTTTTTGAAGCATTTTAGCAACTAATAAATCATTACTAGTAAGGTCAGTTTGACCATCTATTACAAATATAATAACATCAGATTCATCAATTGCCAGTTCAGCTTGCATTTTAATATTTTTATTAAATTTTTCGTTTCCTAATTCAATTCCGCCGGTGTCTATCAAATGAAAACTTTTATTTTCAAAATTAACAACCCCATAAATTCGATCTCTCGTTACACCTGGTAAATCATCAATAATAGCTTTTTTTTCTTTTATTAATCTATTAAAAAGAGTTGACTTCCCCGTATTTGGTCTTCCAATTAAACATACTGTTTTTCTCATATCTAATCATTCCTTAAACTTCTATTAATAAGCATACTAAATTATTAATAATAAAGCAAAGAAAAACCTTAATATTAAGGATTTCCAATCTTTATTGAAGTAATTTTTTTAGTTGTATTATTAAATTTTATTAATAATTTAATATTATTTAAATTTTGTTTTTTATTACGCGGATCAATTATTTCCTGATTTGCTTCATCATCATAATCATAATAACCTTCTTCGGCTAATTGTTCTAATTCCATAGAATAAGATTTAATCTCACCATCTGAAGTTTTACCTATATTCGTTTGACAATCCTCACTTCTTAAAGATATATCTGTTTTATCAAACTCACCATTTTTAAAACAATTAATATTATCAATTGACCATAATTTAGCACTTTGCACTGCTAAATCTAATTTAGTATTATACATCTTTTCCTTAACCTTTTGAGCGATTCTTTGTGATGAAGGTATAGCTATGACAATTAATAAACTTAATATTGTAATAACAGCTAAAATTTCAACTAAAGTAAAACCTTTGTTATTCATTACCCCCACCTCCTCCAGCAACTTTCGAAGGTGTTTTAATATCAATAATTTTTAAATCACCATTTAAGATATCAACTTCAAAAATCATATCTACTTCACCAGTTTCAAGATTAATCATTTGCATGGTTGAGGCATTTGTTTTTTCAAG
>CAZZNR010000047.1:0-6765 GCA_964655835.1 uncultured Muribaculaceae bacterium
AAAAAATAACTCTAAAGAGTTATTTTTTTTATTCATATTTTATGATTTCTTGAGAATCACTATCATAATAATATTTTACTTGTTTTGAAGTTCCTGAATTAATATTTACCGGGACATCTATTAATAAATAGATAACTCCAGCTTCTTTATAGGTTTGCACTCCATGAATAGTTATTACTGCCCAAGGATCAACTTTATAATAAATATCTATCTTATTACTAATTATATTACCAATTAAATCAACTAAAAATACTTTGCTTTTGTCGGTAACAACTAAACAATTATCATAAACAAAAATTGATTCATATCCATAAGGGATTATTTTTTTATTTAAATCATCAACTAAATACCATGCTTTGTTTTCTTTTACAATTAACTTATTATAAGGAGTTGTTATAATGTCTTGGTACTGAAAATCAATTAAACCTTTACCATTATTAAGGGATATCATACCCCATTTAGAATTAAGTTTAGCAGTAATATAATTTTTTTCTAAAGAATAATTAATAAATTTTTCATCTAAATTTTTTCCTAATTCATCATAAATCATATCTACTAATATATTCCCATTTAAATCAATAATACCTTGTTTACCAAAAACATCATTAACTTTAAATAAATGGATCTCAGTCTGATCTTCATTCATTATGAAATCTACCCGATTATAATTACCACTAATTTTTTTGTTTTTTATTAAACTATATAAATATATATTGTCGCCATCTTTAAGTAAAACTTTACCTTGATCGTAATATTGTTTATTAGCATTGCTAGTATAAATTTCACAATCATTAATACATTTATAAGATTGCTCAATTCCTTCTTCACTACTTAAATATAATGTATTTTCTCTAACTTCATAAGTGTAATTTTTATTATTATCAAGCGTAATATTATCATCTTCATTATATAATAAATAAAAATTATAGACCGCTACAATAATTCCCCCAAGCAAAAGAACTAAAAAAATATTAATTAATATTTGGATTTTATATTGTTTAGATTTTTTATATTCTTCGTATTTTTCTTCCATTTTTTCACTTCCTAAAATTATTATAACAAATAAAATAAAGTACGACTTATTATAGTATGGTACTTTACATTATATTTATTAATTATTTTTTAGCAAATAGTCTTGAACTATAGCATAATCGCTAAAAGGAATTTTCTTATGACCTATGATTTGATAATCCTCATGGCCTTTTCCTAAAATAAGTAAATAATCATTATTTTTCAATAATGTTAAGCCCTTAATAATAGCTTTTTTACGGTCAACTATAATTTGATAATTTTTATCATTATTACCTTTTACTATTTCTTTTAATATATCATCAGGGTTTTCAGTTCGAGGATTATCACTAGTAAAAATAACCTCATCACTTAAAGAGGTAGCTAAATGCCCCATAATTGGTCTTTTTTTCGGATCCCGATCTCCTCCACAACCAACTATTGTAATTACTCTTCCCATATTTAAATCTTTATATGCTTTAATAATTTTTTCAACCGCATCTGGAGTATGAGCAAAATCGATAACAGCATAACTTTGCCCTACTTTAATAGTATCACATCTTCCTTTGGGAGGATATATTTTATTAGTATGCGTTATTATTTTGTTTATATCAAATCCTAAATTATTAACAACGGCCAAACTCATTAAATAGTTATAAATATTAAAATTATTAATTAAATTTATTTTGACTTGATATTTTATATTTTCTTTTGAAAAATCTAATGTTGTTGATGAAGGATTAAATTTATAATCTAATATCTTATAATTACCCTTTGTTCCAATAGTTAGTATATTATTATATTTAAAATTACGAGATGCTAAATCATCACTGTTTAAAATTAAGATACTATCTTTTTTTAAATGATTTATAATTTTTATTTTAGCTTTTAAATAATTAGCCATCGTATTATGATAATCTAAATGATCTTGAGTTAAGTTGGTAAAACCCGCAATATCAAAATTAATACCTTCAATTCGGCCTAAAGACAAGGCATGAGAAGATACTTCCATAACAATATATTCCATCCCCATTTTCTTGGCTTCAAGAATTAATTTATATAAATATAAAATATCTGGTGTCGTATTCGGAAGTTCTTGATATTTATCATTATAATAAAAACCAATTGTGCCAATATAAGCTACCTTTTGTCCTAGTTCTTTTAAAAGTTGATATATTAAATAACAAGTTGTCGTTTTGCCATTAGTACCAGTTATGCCAATTATATGCAAATCTTTAAACTCTTGGGAATATTCTTCTTTTAAAACCTTATGCAAATATTTTTCGGGATCTTTTACTTTTTGATAAGGAATAGTTAAATCCATATCTCGGTCCGTTATTATCCTCGATGCTCCTTTTTTAATAGCATCATCAATATAGTCATGTCCGTCAACCGTATGACCTTTAATGGCAACAAATATCTGCCCTTTTTTAATTAATCTTGAATCAGTTTCGTATATCATGTTCTCTCCTTAAAATATAATATTAAACTTTTAATAAAATAATCTCTTTAATATCTTTATCTTGGGGTAAATGATAAAAATTCTTATATAAATCAACCATCTTTTTTAGTTCATCTTTACTTCTTTTTTCAATTATATTTTTATATTTTAAAGCATCTGATGTCATAATTGAATTATTATATATTTCATAATCATTTTTAGTTAAAATAAAAGGATTAAAATTATTGTTAATTAGATTAGAAATTAAAGTAAGTTCACAAATCAATTTATTATTACAAGCAAAAGGTACAATTCGCATTAACTGAATATGAAAATAAGCTTCTTTTTCTAAAACATCAATATCAGACCAAAAATTGTGATAACAATTAAATAAAGTTTGCATTCTCGAAAATAATGATGAATGATTTTCAAAATATAAAATTTCTTTTTCCTCTTCGGGATAATTAAAATTTCTTAAACCAAAGACTTTAAAATTATAATTAATATAATCGCCTAAATCAATTAAAGTTTTAAGATCTAAATCACTTTGATTAAATTTCAAAAAAGCGGTAGTAACTAAATTAACATCCTTACTATTAAATAAATAACGCTTAAAATAATCTTTTAAATAATATTTAAAAAAGACTTTATCATATTTTAATACTTCAAATATTTTTTTATGACTTATTTCCATCTTTTTATTCTCCCCTAAAATTATATCATAATTATAACCTTTTAAAAATTTTTTTACCTTGATTAAATAATATGTAATATAAACCAATCGTTAATATTAATACCATAACACCTATTAAGAAAGCATATAAAGTTTTATTTATGGCTACTTTTATAAATAGAGGCCCCAAAGCTATTAACATCCCTACAGCCAAACTAACAAGAACGGCGATACTTTGTTTAATTACTTTTACTTCATTGATCCAATTAAAATCAGGAAAATATAAATTAATTAATAAACCAAAACCCGATACGAAAAAAGCATACATGGTAGGTGTAAATAATAGAATTAAATAACCTACTAAACTGATTGGAGTTATGATTGTAAGTAAAATACTACCAATTAAAATAGTCGGAAGTAAAATAGTTAAATTAACTAATATTTTGCTTATAAAAATATCTTTAACATCAATAGGTAAAGATTTTAAAATCCATAAATTTTTACCTTCTAAAGATATAGCCGAATTAGTCGTACATGATAAAGCACAAAAAGTTCCAAATACTAATGGGCCATATAATACTAAATAATCTGATAATTGGGGTATCTCTAAAACCCGATCAATCGTTTCTCCCCCAAAGATAATGAAAGCTCCTAAAATAATTATTAATAATATACATCCAACTGCTGTATTCATTACATATAAAGAACTAGAAAAATATCTTTTAAGCTCTTTTTGGTATAAAGAAAATAATTTATTTCGAACTTTAACATTCTTATCTTTGTATTTATTAACAATTGTAACTTCACTTAATTTACTGTTAATATTATCAAAGAAATAAACTACCGTATATTTAAATGCTTGATATAAACCTAAAGAAATAACAATAAATAACATCAGATCAAATAAACTATTATCTCTAATAATATTAAGATAAACTTTTGTTAAAGGATATAAATTATTAAATTTATCAACAAGTGATGTGCTAATATTTGCTAAATCTAATGATGACATTGACTGAATTTTATAAGATAAATAATAAATTACAAAAATAAACAAGATACTAATTAATATATCAATTGAGGTTTTATATTTTAATTTGGAAACAATCGCCATAAAAATTGTTCCAATTAAGCAACCAATAATTGTTGGTACAACCGGAATTAAGAAAAAAGTAGTAAGGTATAAAAAATGAAACCAAATATTAACATCAACTTTTAAAATATAAGCTATATAAGTAGGTATTAATAACATTGCCGCAAAAACAAAATTAATAATATATAAATTAAAAATTTTACTACTAATAATCGTTCTTTTTTTAATCGGTAAACTTAATAAAAAAGAATAATCTTTAGCATTAAAAAGGGTTTTATTAACTTTAAAGATAGTTGTAAGTGCCGAAGTAACACTTACCATAACCATTATCATAACTAAAATGATATAAGGCATATTTAACTGAATTAAACCATCTATAACAAACTCTATCCCTTTATAAAAAGTAAATATAAGGAAACCAAAAGAAAAGATATAAAGTAGTAACATAGGTAGAACTTTTTTTACTTCCTTAAAACCTCTAGCATTTATTATTTTATGAATATCAAAAAAAGTATATAAGTTAATTTTGGTTAATCTAAGAAATTTTTTCATTTTCTAGCTCCATAAATATATCTTCTAAAGATTTATCTTTTAATACTTCGTGCATAAGCCCAGTTTTAACCAACTTTCCATCTTTAATAATTGCTAATTTATTGCATAGTTTCTCCGCCACTTCTAAAATATGAGTTGAAAAGAAAATACATGTTCCTTTTTTAGTTAAATCTTTCATAAAATCTTTTAACTTCTTTGTTGCTACTGGATCAAGACCTACAAAAGGTTCATCTAAAATAATATATTTAGGTTCGTGAATTAAGGCCCCTATGATAGCTAATTTTTGTTTCATCCCATGAGAGTATGAACTAATTGGATTTCCTAAGGCTTCTTTTAAATCAAACTCTGTAGCATATTTATTTATTCTTTCTAATCGCGATTCTTTTATTTCAAAAACATCAGCAATTAAATTTAAATAATCAATTCCTTTTATAAATTCATATAAATCAGGGTTATCAGGAATATAGGCAATATCCTGTTTACATTTTAAAGGTTCTTTTTGAATAGATATTCCGTTATATAATATATCGCCATTATCAAAATCAATTATATCAGTCATACATTTAATACAAGTTGTTTTACCAGCTCCATTATGGCCAACAAAGGCAAATATATCGCCAGGTTGAATTATTAAACTTATATTGTCTAAAGCAACTTTCTTACCGTATTTTTTGGTTACGTTTTTTATTTCTATCATCAAATCACTCTTTCTATCTATATTATAGTATTTTTAGCTTATTTTGTAAATAAACTAATTATTTTATATTCAAACAAACATAATAATAAAGGGTGACTATTATGAAGAAAGTACGCTCATTTTCTCCTATATATGACAAGAATTCCCAAATATTAATATTTGGTACAATACCAAGCATTAGCTTCTAAATAGATTCTTATAAAGTTATTTTGTATAATTTTAAAAATAAGGAGCATTATAATAATATGGAGGATAAAAATGAATAAAGTGCCAAATATGATTTCTTCGAAAGACTTATTATATATAACAGATATGTTTAACTGGAATATTATTGCTGCTAAAAAACTAGAGTTATATTTAGATGAGATTCAAGATGAAAAGTGCAGTAAAATGATTGATAAACTTTGTAGTATGCATTATCAAATATGTGCTGATTTAGCAGATTTACTTGAGGAAGGCGGTAAATAAATGGAAGATAAATATATAATGATGGATATTTTAAGTACTGAAAAGGCTTTGGTTTCAAATACCATAACAGCTCTGAATGAAGCTTCTAGTGACCCAATTTATAAAACTTATTATAATATTTTTGAAAAATTATCTAAAGAAGCCAAAGAATTGTTTACTCTAAGTTATAATAATGGCTGGTATACATTAGAAGAAGCACCAGAAACTAAAATAACTAAAGAATATGATAAATTAAATAAAGAATTAGGTAGCCAATAACCTATTTTTTTTGCTATAATAGAGATATATGGGTGATTAGATCAGTTGGTTAGATCGTTTCGTTGACATCGAAAAGGTCATTGGTTCGAGTCCAATATCTCCCACCAATAGAAATAAAATACTAGCTTTTGCTAGTATTTTTAAATGTATAACCACCCTAAAGCTTTGGATGTTTTCTGGCCTACTATTCCATCTACTAATAAATCATGTTCTTTTTGAAAATCTTCAACCGCTTTTTTCGTCTTACGTCCAAATATACCATCTATAACTAAATTATTACCAAGTTGATTTAATTTTTTTTGTATATTTATAACATCTTTTCCTTTTGACCCTTCTTTTAATAACATAGATGTTTCATATTTAGGTATTTTTATTTTCTGGCCTACTCTAATTAAATTAGGATTTTTTAGATTATTATATACTGCTAACTTTTTATGTGAAATATTATATAACTCACCAATTTCGCTTAGATTATCATTTTTTTTAACTACATATATATCATCTAATTGTATTTCATTAAAATAGCGAATTTGATCTTTCCCCTTAGATTTATTTGAGACAATTTGATCAGGATA
>CAZZNR010000048.1:0-6730 GCA_964655835.1 uncultured Muribaculaceae bacterium
TCAAAGTATTTATGCTTTTCGTCAAGCCGATTATCGGAATATAATTAATTTTGAAAATGATTTTAAAAATACTCAAGTTATTAAATTAGAACAAAACTATCGTAGTACTAATACTATTCTTAATGCTGCTAATGAAGTAATTAAAAATAATAAAGAAAGAAAAGATCTGAAACTTTATTCGGAAAATGGCGAAGGCGTTAAAATTAAGTATTTAAGAAGTTATGATGAAAAACATGAAGTATCATTAATAATTGATGAAATTAAAGATTTACATAGTCAAGGTGTTAAATATGAAGAAATAGCAGTTTTATATCGGACTAATGCTCAATCAAGGATAATTGAAGAAGTCTTTTTAGGAAAAGGGATTCCTTGTAAAGTTATTGGTAGTTACTTTTTTATTGATCGTAAAGAAATTAAAGATTTAATTGCTTATTTAAGATTAATTTATAATGAATATGATGAAATAAGTTTAAGAAGAGTAATTAATGTTCCCAAAAGAGGTATAGGGGAAGTAGCTATTAATAATCTAGAAAAATTAGCCAAAAATAATAATACTACGCTTTTTGATGAACTATCAACTAAAAAAGAATTAGAGTTTAAAAATATTATTTTGACTTTAAAAAAGAAAAGCGAAAGCCTAAGTTTAACGGAGTTAATTGATGAAATTCTTGATTTAAGTGGTATTAAAAAAGAATTAGAATCAACTTTATTATTAGAAGATGAATTAAGATTAGATAATTTATATGAATTTAAAAGTATTACCGCATCATACGAAGAAAGAACTGGTTCAGTTCATTTGGGGGATTTTTTAGAAGAAATAACTTTAATAAGTGATGTATCTAATCATCAAAATTATGGTGATGAAGTAAGTTTAATGACCCTTCATAGTGCTAAAGGTTTAGAATTTAAAGTAGTCTTTTTAGCGGGTATGGAAGAAGGCATATTTCCGCATAGTATGTCCCTTATGGAAGGAAATATCGAAGAAGAAAGACGTTTATGTTATGTTGGTATTACGAGATGTAAAGATCGATTATATTTAACTAATGCTAAAAGAAGAATGTTATATGGTAAAGAACAACAAAATATGCCATCAAGGTTTATTACGGAAATAAATGAAGAAAAAATTGAAAGTAATAATATTGCGGTAGTTCCTAAATTAATTAATAAAGAAACGATGTATACCAAAGATAATCAAGATATTGTGATTGGTACTATAATAAATCATACCATTCACGGAACTGGAGTCGTTACTAAAGTAGATGGCAGTTTAATCGATGTTGCTTTTAAAACCGGAACTAAAAAGTTAATGAAAAATCATAAAAATATCAGTATAATAAATTAAAGAAAGAAGAATATGATGAAAGAAAGATATGATGAATTAATAAAGCTTATTAATGATGCTAATTATGAATATTATGTTTTAGATAATCCTTCCGTTACTGATAATATGTGGGATAATTGGTTAAATGAATTATTAGAAATTGAAAAAAATTATCCGGAACTTAAAAGAGCAGATTCACCATCGCAAAAAGTGGGTGGCGAAGTAATAGCAGAATTTGAAAAAGTTTATCATGAAACGCCGATGATGAGTTTATCAAATGTCTTTAATGAAGAAGAAATAATTTTGTTTGATGAAAGAATTAAAAAAGAATTTAATAATCCTAAATATGTTTGTGAACTTAAAATCGATGGTTTATCAGTATCTTTAGTATATAAAGATGGTATTTTAACAACCGCCGCTACAAGAGGAAACGGTATTGTTGGCGAAAATATTACTCATAATGTAAAAACGATTAAATCGATACCTTTAAAATTAAAAGCTAATATTGATTTAGATGTTAGAGGCGAAATATATATGGCCAAAGATAGCTTTTTGGCCTTAAATAAAATTAGAGAAGAAAATAATGAAACTTTATTTCAAAATCCGCGTAATGCTGCGGCGGGAAGTATTCGTCAGTTAGATAGTAAAATAGCAAAATCCCGAAATTTAGAAGCCTTTTTTTATCATAATCCAAATACCAAATTAAATTCTCATTATGAAACTTTAAAAGAATTAAAAAGTTTAGGTTTAAGAGTCAATCCTTATATTGAGAAACTCGATAATATTAAAGAAGTAATTGATTATATTAATAGATGGGGTTTAGAAAGAAAAGATTTACCTTATGAAATAGATGGCGTTGTCATTAAGTTAGACGATATCAATATGCAAAAAGAATTAGGGTATACTGCTAAAAGCCCTAAATGGGCAACGGCTTATAAATTTCCGCCTGAAGAAGTTGAAACTAAACTAAGAAACATAATTTGTACTGTAGGTAGAACTGGTTTAATAACTCCTAATGCGATATTTGATCCCGTTAAAGTAATGGGCTCGACTATTAGAAGAGCAACTCTTCATAATGAAGATTATATAAAAGCCCGTGATTTAAGAATTGGGGATGCTATTTTAATTAGAAAAGCTGGAGATGTTATACCAGAAGTAATATCAAGCATCAAAGATAAAAGAACCGGAAATGAACAAGAATTTAAAATGCCTACTAAATGCCCAATATGTAATCACGAATTAATTAAATCTTCTTCTTTAATAGATTTAATATGTCCTAATAAGTTATGTGAAGCTCGTAATATTGAAGGATTAATTCATTATGCTAGTAAACCAGCTATGAATATTGATGGTTTAGGCGAAAGAATAATTGAGCAGTTCTATAATCAAGGGATAATTAGAAATTTTATTGATATTTATAATTTAAAAGATCAAAAAGATAACTTAATTAAATTAGAAGGCTTTGGGGAAAAAAGTATTCAAAATTTACTTGATTCAATTGAAAATTCTAAAAATAATTCCTTAGAAAAGTTGCTATTTGCTTTAGGAATTAAAGGAATTGGCGAAAAAACCGCTAAAGTATTAGCTAAGAAATACTTTAGTATTGATAATCTAATAAAAGAAGCATTAAGTGATAATATTAAACTTCCTGATATTGGGCCTATTTTAAATAAAAGTATTAAAGCTTACTTTCTAAATGATGATAACATTAAACTTATTAACACTTTAAAACTCTTAGGTTTAAATATGAATTATTTAGGCAAAAGAATTACTGAAAATAAAAACTTTTTAAATAAAAAAATAGTCGTTACTGGTGCTTTAAATAACTACAACCGTAATGAAATTCAGAATATAATAGAATTAAATGGCGGATTATGGTCAACATCTGTGTCTAAGAATACTGATATAGTCATCGTGGGAGAAAATGCTGGTTTAAAACATCAAAAAGCTTTAGATTTAAATATTGAAATATGGGATGAAGATACTTTAGAAGCCAAATTGAAAGGGTAAAATATGGAAATAATTAATTTAAAAGTTGGGTATATCCAGACTAATTGTTATATCTTAAAAAAAGCAAATGAATATTTGATTATTGATCCTGGTGACGAAGCCGCTAAAATAAAAAATCATATTAAGGGTGAAGTAAAAGGGATATTAATAACTCATAATCACTTTGATCATGTTGGAGCACTTGATGAACTAAAAAAATATTATCAGTGTGAGATTTATCATTATTTAAATTTAAAAGAAGGAAAAAATAATATTTCCGATTTTAATTTTGAAGTAATATATAATCCTGGTCATACTAAAGATTCAATTAGTTTCTTGTTTGATAAAGATTTATTTTGTGGCGATTTTATTTTCGAAGATAGTATTGGAAGAACTGATGCTGGGGGAAACAATCAAGATATGAAAGAAAGTATTAATCGCATCATTAAATATCCACTTAATATTCATATTTATCCGGGCCATGGCAATCAAACTATTTTAAAGAAAGAAATTGATACTCTTTTATATTTTAAAGATCATTATTTATAAAAAAAAGCATTTATGCTTTTTTTTATATATTTGAATATTTTAATAAATATGATAAAATGTATTAAAGTAGTAAAGGAAAAAAGTATTATGGGTGTGTTTAAAAAAATTAACAAAGTATTAAGAATAACCATTTTAATTGCTTTATTATTACTGATTTTTGGGATAAGTTATGCTTATTTTACAGCTAATATTTCCGGATCAGAGTCATCTACCACGATAAGCGTTAATGCGGGAACAATGGAAATAACTTTTAGTGGGGGATTAGACATAACTATGAATAATATTTATCCGAGAGATGAAGTATGGGGTACTAAAAATTTTACCGTTACGGGAAATAGTACTACTATTTTACCAATGTATTATAGTCTTAGTTTAGTAGTAGAAACTAATACATTTGTTAATAATGATTTAAAATATATATTATTATTTACTAATACTGGAAGCAATGGAGATGCTTTAATTCCTGTTGGTATGCAATCTATTCCATCTGGTACTAATGATTTAGTAATTGGTAGTGGCTTTTTTACAGGACCAACTGGCGGTAATAAAGTCCATAATTTTACTTTAGAATTTTATTTTCCTGAAACAGGTGAAAACCAAAACGATAATAAAGGTAAATCTTTTGCAGCTCATGTAAAAATTGAAGAAGGAATCCAAGAATTAGCATCTGGTACAATTTCGGGATTAAAAGACACGGTTTTATTTGCTAATGGTACATCAGCTGGAATAAAAGCAATCGAGCAAAGAGATACCTTATTATTATCTTCGTCTCCTGGGCCATTGTGGATTTATGAGATGAACTCTCCAGAAGAAGTTAGTTCTATTTATGCAAATAACGGATTTTTAAGCGATGAATATTATTTTTCTGAAGACAAGAGTATATACTATTCTTTTGAATTAGATCAAACGGGCAATCCAGTTCTTGATGAAAATATTGAGCAAGTATCACTTTCTTATATTTTTACCATAGATGATGTGGGTAAATATTATTATGATTTAGATGATGTAAAACAATATATTTTAAATAATCAATATATTTTAAGTTTTTTTGCGGTATATAAAATTAATCAAGTTCAGGGGGGAATAGTTACAAATGCAACAAAGTATAGTGTAGCAGAATTGCCTGATTGGGATTTTATAAATGAAGGTATGTTTGCTATGGAAGATGATTATGGGACTTCATATTACTTTAGAGGTGATTCTAGCATTGCTAGTCCACAGGGCCAAAGCACTTTCAATAAACCTATAAAGGCTCAATTTCTTAATAATAATTCTAATAATTATAAGATTCAGATGCTTGCAAATGCTAGTATTCCTCTAAATAACAATATCATTTTTGCGGAGCAGCAATGGAAGATAGTTAGAATAAATGGCGATGGAAGCGTCAGGTTGTTTTATTTTGAAGAATGTCCTGATAATAGTTGCACAATATCTCTATATGCGGATTCAATGGGACTTTCAACTTTTAATACAAATTATGATGATAATAAATATGTGGGATATATGTATGGAGGTGCAGCAGGCGTAGCATCAACATCAAGAGCACAGGCGACAACGAATGAAACAAGTAGCACCATAAAAACCTATTTGGATAATTGGTATAGTGATACATTATTAGATTCTGGTTATGATCAATATATATCCGATACCTTATTTTGTAATGATAGGCAACTACAAAGTGAATTAGGAGGACCGCAAATTGGGACTGGCTTTGGTAATAGCGAAACAATTTATGGAGCATATTATAGATTATCGAGATTAAATGCAACTTTAAAATGTGGACTTAAAAATGATCGCTTCACAGTTGATGACACTACAATTGGAAATGGAGCATTAACTTATCCGATTGGATTATTAACGGCCGATGAATTGGCACTGGCTGGTAATAGCATAATGGGATTAGAAAATAGTGAAAATTATTTACATACTGGGCATAATTTTCGGGCTTTAACTCCGCAAACTTTTATTACTTATGCTCGTATTTTAAATCAATCCTTTTGGGATACAAAAGTAGATACAAATAATTATAGTGTATATGGAGTTATTAATTTAAAACCTGATACACCTGTTATAGGTTCGGGTTCAGATACGGATCCATATATTGTTTTATGTAATGATTGCAACGTTGAGATTGTTCAGTGATGTCAAGATATATTTATAAAAAAAGCGTTTATGCTTTTTTTTTATATTTTATTAATATATAAAATAAGTAAATTGAATTATAAAAGAGACTATAGTATAATAAAATTACTTAAGAGGTGAATATATGAACAAATTTAAGGGGTTTTATCATAATAATAGAGTATATGTAATACTAATGGGAGTATCCCTTTTTTGTCTAGCTTTAGTACTAGGAGTCTTTGTATATTATTTTTTATCTCAAAATAATACTGGTATTTATGGGAATCGACTTAATGGTGTAGAAAATATTCAAATTACTGATAACAAATTGAAAGAAGTAAAAAAAGTTATCGAAGAAAATGGACTTGTTGATCATGCTTCTTTAAAAATAAAAGGTAAAATTGTATATCTAAATATTTATATTAAAGAAGAAAAAGTAGATGAAGCTAAAAATATTGCGATTAAATGTTTAGAATTATTTGAAGACGAACAAAATGCGGTTTATGATTTCTCTTTTGCTATTGATTTAATAGGTGATTCAAAAGAAACCGTTTTCCCTATTATGGGCGCGAAAAAAAGTGATAATACTATTATTTCGTGGGCTAAATACGGTGAGTAGGTAGAAGATGAAAAAATTTAAAAGAATATTTTTTACAGTATTAAGTGTATTAATAGTAATATCAATAGG
This sequence comes from uncultured Muribaculaceae bacterium, assembly GCA_964655835.1. Taxonomy (GTDB): domain Bacteria; phylum Bacillota_I; class Bacilli_A; order RF39; family UBA660; genus DUUS01. The sequence goes on from CAZZNR010000048.1 coordinate 6,669, forward strand.
TTTATTTATTTTTTATAATTATTTTTATGATGAAAATAAATTAAGTATTAAAGAAAAAGAAT
>CAZZNR010000049.1:0-6605 GCA_964655835.1 uncultured Muribaculaceae bacterium
ATAAAATAGGAATATGTTGGGATCATGTTGAATTAGAACGAGAATTATTTAAAGGCTATGATTTTAAAACTTATTTTATAAGTTATAATAAAGATTTTTGGATTAAAACTCATACTTTTTTAGTTTATAGAGAAAATAATAGTTATTATTGGTTTGAAAATTCTTGGTATTATTATCAAGGGGTTCATAAATATAATTCCTTAAATGAACTATTAGTAGATATAAATAAAAAACATCTTAAATATCATAAAATAAATGGAAAAACTATTAATGATGTTAAAATTTATGAGTACTTAAAACCACCAAATAAAATAAGTGCTGATCAATTTATTAAATATTGTCAAAAGCAAAGATTAATAGAAATAAAAGAACAGGAGAATATTAATGAAAAAGTATAATAATGGAAATTTTAGTTTAAAAGACATAAATAAAGAAATAACCGTTTATGGTTGGGTTAATAAGAGAAGAGATATGGGGGGCGTTATTTTTGTTGATTTAAGAGATAAAAGTGGCATCCTACAAGTGGTTTTTAACCGGGAATATTTAAAAGATAGCTTTGAAAGAGCTGAAGATTTAAAAAATGAATACTGTATTGAAGTAACGGGCACTTTATCAAAAAGAAGTGATAGTGAAATAAATCCTAATTTAAAAACCGGAGAAGTTGAATTAATGGTTAGTAATTTAAATATTTTAAGTAAAAGTGCTTCTTTGCCTTTTAATATCTATGACAATCAAGAAATAAATGAACAAATTGCTTTAAAATATCGTTATTTGGATTTAAGAAGAGATAAATTAAAAAATATTATGATTTTAAGACACCAAATTAATAAAGCTTTTAGATCTTATTTAGACAATCATGATTTTATTGATTTTGAAACTCCAATTCTTTGTAAAAGTACTCCTGAAGGAGCCAGAGATTATTTAGTTCCTTCAAGAATAAATAATGGTACTTTTTATGCTTTACCGCAAAGTCCTCAAATTTTTAAACAAGTTTTAATGATTTCGGGTTTTGAAAAATATTATCAAATTGCTAAATGTTTTCGAGATGAAGATTTAAGAGCTGATCGTCAGCCAGAGTTTACTCAAGTAGATATTGAAATGAGTTTTGTTAATGAAGAAGATATTTTAATAATGGCCGAAGATTTAATTAAATATGTAGTTAAAGAAAGTAAAGGAATTAAGATCGATTATGAGTTTCCTCGTTTAACTTATTTTGAAGCGATGAATAAATATGGAACAGATAAACCTGATACTCGATTTGGTTTAGAACTACAAGATCTAACCGATGTTTTAAAAAACACTTCAATGAATGTTTTTGCTAATGCGATAAAAGATGGGGGCATTGCGAAAGGTTTGGTAGTTAAGGATAATAAATATTCACGTAATGAAATCGACCGTTTAACCGAATTTGTTAAGATTTATGGAGCTAAAGGTTTAGCTTGGTTAAAATATGATAATAATGAATTTAGTGGGGTAATAGCTAAAAATTTAGAAACTGAAATTCAAGAAACCATCAGAAAAGAATTAAAGGTAGAAAATGGTGATTTGGTCTTAATAGTTTGCGGGATACCTAAAATAGTCTTTGCTTCCTTATCAGCTTTAAGATTAAAGATTGCTGAAGATTTTAATTTAATTGATAAATCTAAATTAAATTTTTTAATTGTTAAAGATTTTCCGATGTTTGAATACTCTGATACCGAAAAAAGATATATGGCAACTCATCATCCTTTTACAATGCCTGAATCAATCAATAAATTAAATAATCCCGAAAAGTGTTTATCTAAAGCTTATGATATTGTATTAAATGGTTATGAATTAGGTGGGGGTTCAATTAGAATTCATGATCAAAAAATGCAACAAGAAGTATTTAAAGCTTTGGGTATTAGTGAAATTGATGCTAAAGAAAAGTTTGGTTTTTTCTTAGATGCTTTAAAATATGGCACTCCTCCTCATGGCGGAATTGCTTTTGGATTAGACCGCATTGTTATGTTACTTGCTGGGACTGATAATATTAAAGATGTTATTGCTTTTCCTAAAACCCAAACAGCTTCTGATTTAATGTGTGAAGCTCCATCAAAGGTTGATTTAAATCAATTAAAAGATTTAGGAATTATTATTAAGGAGGATAAAAATGAATCATAAATTTACCGAAGAAGAAGTAACTATCTTAGCCGATAAATTATTAATTGGTATTAGCAAAGAAGAAGCTAAAGATATTGTTGAAGAACTTACCTTTGTTGCTGACTCAATGAATGTTATTTCCGAAATAAAAGAAATTGAAAATTTAGAACCTTTAACCCATCCTTTTGATTTATATGAAACCTCTTTAAGAGAAGATGATAGTTTCGAAGAAGGTCATGATATTGAAGATTTATTATCCAATGCTGATTTTACTCAAGGAAGAGAAATTGAAGTTCCTAAGGTGGTGGGATAATGATTAAGAATTTACATAAAAAATTAATAAATAAAGAAATTACGAGCGAAGAATTAGTTCAAAAAACTATTTTAAAAGCTGAAGAATCTCAAAAAGAATTAAATGCTTTTGTAACTATTATAAAAGATCCTGAAAAACAAGAAAGTAATAACTTACTTGCGGGAATACCATGTGCTATTAAAGATAATATTTCAACTAAAGGAATCTTATCAACTGGTTCATCTAATACTTTAAAAGATTATATTCCTTATTTTGATGCAACTGTAATTAAAAAATTAAAAGAAGCTGGAGCAGTTATTGTAGGTAAAACGGCTTTAGATGAATTAGGAATGGGAGGAACCGGCTTAATAGCAGCTACTGGCCCAGTTAAAAATCCTTGGAATCCAAATAAAATAACTGGTGGTTCATCTTCTGGTTCAGCTGCCGCCGTTGCAGCTGGCATAGTTCCTTATGCCCTTGGTACTGACACAGGTGATTCAATTAGAATCCCAGCTGCTCACTGTGGTATTGTAGGTTATAAACCGACTTATGGGATGGTATCAAGATTTGGTATTTTTGCTTTTGCTTCATCTTTAGATACGGTGGGAGTACTTACAACTAGTGTTGAAGATGCTGCCATCGTAATTAATCAAATCAAAGGTCAAGATGATTATGATATGACCTCTTGGGATAGTAAAGATATTAATTTATTAGATTCTTTAAATGGCCAAGTAAAAAATAAAAAATTATTTTATATTAAAGAAATATGTGATATTAATAATTATGAAGATAAAACTAATGAATTAGTAAAAACAGTTGAAGAATTTCATAAGACCTTAAAAAAATGTCAAGAATTAGGAATCGAAGTTGATGAAGTAAGTATTGATCAAAAATTATTAGATTCAATTTATCCGACTTATCTTACGATAGCTTCGGCCGAAGCAACAAGTAACATGTCTAATTTAACGGGGATTATTTTTGGACCTCGCGGTAAAGGCAATACGATTGATGAAATGATGAAAGATCACCGTACGAAAGGATTTTCTTCTTTAATTAAAAAAAGATTTGTCATTGGTTCTTATGTCTTGCAAAAAGAAAATCAAGAAAGATACTTATTTGCATCCGCTAAAGTTCGTCGTTTAATCGTTAATAAAATGAATGAATTATTTACTAAATATGATGGCATGATTTTACCAGCTAGTTGTGAACCCGCACCAAACGTAAATGGAGTAAAAAGTATTCATTTAAGAACGGAACAATATCTAGCTATTGGTAACTTTGGTGGTTATCCTTCAATCACAATTCCATCGGGTTTTGTAAGTGATATGCCAATTGGGATTAATCTTACTGGTAAAATAAAGGATGATGCTAATATCTTAAATATTGCTTATACTTTAGAACAAAAACTAGGTTATAAAAATCAAATTGCAAAGGGGGAAAAATAATGGCTTTAAAAGTAGTTATTGGTTTAGAAATGCATTGTGAACTTAATACGAAAACCAAAGTATTTTCTAAATCATTAAATAGTTATAATGATATCCCTAATTCTTGTGTTACCGCAATTGATCTAGCTTTTCCAGGAACATTACCATTAGTTAATAAAGAAGCTGTTAAAAAAGCTCTTAAAATGGCAATATGCTTAAATTGTGAAATACCGGAAGTCTTAATTTTTGACCGTAAAAATTATTATTATCCGGATGTTCCTAAAAATTATCAAATTACCCAAAATACAAAACCAGTTGGTATTAATGGTAAAATTAATGTTGAAGTAAATGATCAGTTAGTACCAATTACGATTCATGATATTCACTTAGAAGAAGATACGGCATCTTTAGATCATTATTTTGATTATTCTTTAATTGATTATAACCGGGCTGGAGTTCCTCTTTTAGAAGTTGTTACTGACCCTTGTATTTATTCGCCCGAAGCAGCCGTAGCATTTTTAGAACATATGCGTAATATTTATAAATATACCGATTGTTCTGAAGCTGATACTAAAAAAGGTCAAATTAGATGCGATGTTAATATATCTTTAAAAGAAGAAGATGCTAAAGAATTAGGTACTAAAGTTGAAGTAAAAAATGTTAACTCCTTTAGTAATGTTTATGATGCTATTAATTATGAAATAAAAAGACAAACTGAGTTAATTGAAGCAGGTAAAAAAGATAAAATAATTCAAGAAACCAGAAGATGGGATGAAGAATCAGGCACTACAATCAGAATGAGAGAAAAAGTCGAAAGTGTAGATTATAAATATTATGTCGATCCTAATATTCCAAAAATAAAAATATTTTCTGAGTGGATAAAAGAAATAAAAGCAGAAATACCACTTCTTCCTTTAGAAAGAAAAGCTAAATATATTGAAGAATATAAGTTATCTTCGTATGATGCCGGGGTTTTGGTTAAGACTAAAGAAGTAAGTGATTATTTTGAAGAATGTTTAGCTTTAGGAATTAATCCTAAAGAAGCTTCAAACTGGATTACTAGTCAAATAATGGGTTATATAAATAAACATGATATCGAAATAAATGAAATATATTTAACCCCAAAAAGATTAGCCAATATTTTAAATTATTTAAATAATGGAAGTATTAGTTCTAAACAAGCTAAAGAGCTATTCTTTATCGTTTTGGAAGAACAAGAAGAACCTGATATTTTAATTAAAAAACATGGTATTGAGCAACTTGATAATGATAATGAATTAATAACAATAATTCAAGCTATTTTAGATCATAATCAAAGTCAAATAGAAGAATATAAAGCTGGTAAAACGAAAGTATTTGATTTCTTTATTGGTCAAATAATGAAAGAAACTAAAGGTAAGGCAAGTCCAGTTAAAGCTAAAGAAATATTATTAGATAAATTAAAATAGACATTTTGTAATGTCTTTTTAATTTTATTTTATAATAATAATATAATGAGGTTTTGATATTAAGTAATACTTATAGTAATATAATCTGCAAAAAAAGTTCGGTGGATTAAATGGATAAATTTATAAAGAAAAATTTTTATGAAATTAGGAAATTAAGTGTAAAAGAAATTGATCAGTATTATATTCAGCTCAGAAAATATGAATTTGAAATAAGGGAATTGAGTTAAGAAAAAAAATTCATTGGATACTGCACTCTTTATTAATATTAGACAGTGTTTTAGTTGCTCAATTTTTTAGTAAAAAAGAGTGGATATAAGAGAAACCAGAATATATGCCAAAATTTCCTTAAAGTAAAATCAAATGTTATTTTCTAATATTTTTTTATTTCTTTCATTTTATATTATATTATGTTATACTTTTTCTATAGTAAAGAGGTTGGTTAATATGTTTGGTAAGATTAAATATATTAGTGATAATAATGCTGTTGTTTATATTAATAAAGAAGGACAGATTGTTGCTAACTTGATGAATTTACATATTGTTTTTGAAAGTGGAAACGATCGATTATTAGGTGAAGTAAAAAATGTCGATGAAGATACTGTTAGAATTGAATTATTAGGTGAATTTGCTGGTGATAGATTTATTGCGGGGACAATAAAAAAGCCATCCCTTACTTCTAATTTAAGAGTTATTAATGACAGTGAATTAGATATAATTATGGGTAAACTTGATATGAAAAGTTTATATATTGGTAAAAGTCCAACTTATGAAAATAGAAGTATTTTTACCGATATTAACGAATTATTTTCTAACCATTTGGCAATCTTTGGTAATTCTGGTTCAGGTAAATCATGTTCAGTATCAAGAATTGTCCAAAATGTTTTTTTAAATAAGAACTTTTTATCTTATAATGCTAATTTATTTATTTTTGATGCATATGGGGAATATAAAAATGCCTTTCGGGTTATTGATCAATTTAATGATAATTATCAATATAAATTTTTAACTACTAATCCAACTGAAGAAACTGATATGTTATTACAAATTCCGATATATTTATTAACTAATGATGATGTAGCACTTTTATTAGCTGCTGAAAATCATTCCCAATTAACCATTATTGACCGAATGATGAAATTAGCTAAAATGTTTAGTAAAAATGATCAAAAAACGGAAGAATTAAAAGATCATTTAATTGCAAAAGCTATTCAAGCTGTTTTATTTAGTAATATGAATTCCAGTGGTAAGAAAAATGATATTTTTACTATTATCGCTTCTTGTTCTACTCCTAAATTTAATATGAATGCTGAACTACCTGGC
>CAZZNR010000050.1:0-6583 GCA_964655835.1 uncultured Muribaculaceae bacterium
ATAATTCAATTTTTTGATTTATTTACAAATAAAAACCTCAAAAATTGAGGTTTTTATAATTCTACCATAATGATAATATTCCAATACTACTAATAACCATTATTAGTACTAGAAGCCAAACCATTATTTTAGCTGCTAAATTATTATTTTTTTTCTTAAATTTTTTATTCATCATCTTTCACCTAACCCTATTATACAAAATAATTCATAATAATGGAAGATTAAAATATAATTAATTGGTGATAACATGAAATTAAAGTGGACAAGCAATAATAAATTTATTATTAAATTTTTAGGATCACTTTTAATTTTAGGATTATTAATTGGTATATATATTTATATAATACAGCCTGATATTATTAAAACTAGCATAATTAATGAACTAACTAATTTAGGTAAAACCTTAAATAATACTAGTCAAAATAATTTTATTTATCACCTAGTTCTTTTTTCCATATTTACGATCTTTTCTTTATTTATATTTGGTATACCAATAATGTTATTTTATCTATTTTATGAAGGAATAAGCATTGGTTTTTTAATGGCAAGTTTTTTTCATTATAAAAAAATAACTGGTTTAATATATGGTTTTATATTTATTGCTATTAATAAACTAATATTCTATTTAATTTTAATATATATGCTAGTTAATGCTTTAAAATTTAGTAAGAAAATATATCATACTCTTAAAAATAAAGATAATAAAATATATGAATTAGTATTTCTACAATTAATTAAAAACGGTTTTGCTTTAGTATTAATTGTTTTATTTGATGTTTTGATTTATTTATTTGGTAATAAAATACTTGCTTACTTTCTTTTTTTATTATAACTTGTTATAATCATTATGTGATGAAATATGAAAAAAGTTGTCATTGGAATGAGTGGGGGAGTTGACTCTTCAGTAGCTGCCTATTTATTAATTAAAGAAGGCTATGAAGTTATTGGGCTTTTTATGCGAAATTGGGATTCATTAGTTAATAATGATACTGAAGGTAATCCTAATTTAAATATGACTATATGTCCGCAAGAACAAGATTATAATGATGCTTTAAAAGTCTGTGAAAAATTAAATATTCCTCTTTATCGCGTTGATTTTGTAAAAGAATACTGGGATTATGTGTTTAAATATTTTTTAGATGAATTAAAAAAAGGCAGAACTCCTAATCCTGATTTAATGTGTAATAAATTTATTAAATTTGATTTATTTATTAAAGAAGCTAAAAAATTAGGAGCAGATTATGTCGCAACTGGTCATTATGCTAAAATATTTGGTAATAGATTATGCCGAGCTAAGGACTTAAATAAAGATCAAACCTATTTTTTAGCTGGCGTTCCTCTTAATAATTTTAAAAATGTTTTGTTTCCTTTAGGAGATATTACTAAACCAGAGGTAAGAGAAATAGCCCGTAATTTAGATTTACCTATTGCTAATAAAAAAGATTCGACGGGAATTTGTTTTATTGGCGAAAGAAATTATCAAAAGTTTATTTCTAATTACTTAAAACCTAACCCCGGTAAAATTATTGATATTCAAACAAATCAAGAAGTTGGAACCCACAATGGTTTAATGAATTATACGATTGGCCAAAGAAGAAATGTTGGAATTAGTGGTAATCAGAATAAACACTATGTCGTAGGTAAAAACGTTCAAGATAATATATTATATATCGCCTTTGGAGAAGATAATGAATATTTATATAGTGATGCTTGTCTTGTTGATGGCATTAATTTTATCAGTCCAACTAATCCGCCTTTTTGTACCGCTAAATTTCGTTATCGGGGGCCAGATGTTGATGTAATACTAGAATACTTAGAAAATGATCAAATACTAGTCAAATACCCTTCATTAGTAAAAGCGGTTACTCCAGGTCAAGCTTGTGTCTTTTATTTAGGTAATCAATGTTTAGGTTCAGGAATAATAAAAGAAGTATATAAAAATAATAAAAAATTAGATTATTTATAGAAAAGTTTTTTAATTTTTTTAATTTAATATAAAAAGAACACTTAAATCTCTTGACAAGTAAATGTTAACTAAGATACAATTAATATGTAAATAGAGTAGAGGAGTATATTATTTATGGAACAATTAAACAATATCTTACAAGAATTAGGAATATCTAAGGTAAGACTAGCAAAATATTTAGGAGTATCTAGGCAGATGGTATATAATTATTTAGAATTACCAAACTTAAGTAAATGGCCTAAAGAAAAAAAGATATCATTATTTAAATTATTTGATATTGAAGATGGTGATAATGAAACATTACAAAATATTAAAATTAATACCGAATATTTACTAGCAGTAACTGATAGATTAAATAAAGGATTAAAAGATAATGTTCAAGGAGAAATTTTAGATTTAAAAGGTTTGAAAAAAGAAGAACAACAATTAATAGGGGACATAACCTATTTAATAAAAGATAAATTAGTTGATTCTCAAGATCACGAAGAAAATTTTTATGCTTTATTATATTTATATCATTTATTACAATCTTTAGATAATGTTCCTGAAGTTAAATACATTTTGGCTTATATGTCTAAAGCTACCGGATTTACTAAACCAAATGAGTTTAAATTTAATGAAAATAAACAATTTATGTTTGAAGGTATAATCCACTCTGCTTTTTCTTTATATAGTAGTGGAACAGCTAGTAAAAATAAAGTTATTGAGTCTCATAGACGTTTTGTAGAAGAAATTGAGATAAGAACTGAAGAAAGACTATCTAGAACGCAACAACTTAATTCTGTAAAAATTCAAGCTTTAAAAGAACTTAATTATAATAATATTAACCCTGAAAATTATACAGAAGTATTAGAAAAGATGGCAGAAATAGAAACCCGAAGGGTTTAATATAAAAGAAATATATAACTTCCTATAATATATATTATGTTAACTTTATAGAATGATATAAATTAAAACCATTAAAATATGGTTTTTTTTACTCTCTTCTATTTTATTAATTAAATATATAAAAGTTTATCGTAAAGAATATACAAGCTAAGAATACTCCGGCTAAAACACTTTTTCGAGAATATTTATTAGCTTCTTCAAAAATATCATTAATAGCAATACTAATCATTAAAGCTGCTACAAATATTAATATAATACTTATAATAAAATTATTTAAATAACGATATAAAAAGATCCAAGCAAGCAATGCTCCAATGGGTTCAGATAAACCACTTAAAAATACATTTTTTATGGCTTTTTTCTTTGATTTAGTAGCATAATAGATAGGAATAGCTATTGCTATACCTTCGGGTATATTATGCAGCATTATTGATGTTGCAATTGATAAACCAAAATTAATATCAATCATCGATCCTAAAAAAGTTAATATACCTTCGGGAAAATTATGAATAATAAGTACTATCATACTTAAAATCCCTACTTTGTATAAATTATTATTTGATTTAGTAATTTTATCTATCTTTTTATTTAAAGAATTTGATATATAATTACCTGATAATAGCATTAATATAAGAATTATAAATGCTAGTAATAAGCTATGTTTATACTTAATATAAATAAAACCTTCCGGAATTAATTCTATTACGGAAATAAGAATCATAATCGTTGCCGAAAAAGCTAAACAAGAACCAATAAAGTTATTTTTATTAGCTGGTTTATAAAAAATAAATAAAGCCCCTACTACGGTTGATAAACCGGCTACAAGACTAATTGTTAAAGCAATTAATACATTCATATATTTAATTAATATGTAAAAAAACTAAAAAAAAGACTATTTAAAGCCAAATATTACCATGAAAATCTAATTATTTTTTGCATTAATATAAATATAAAAACCATACTATAAATAGGAGGTAATTAGTATGAACAGTAGAGCTAAAAATCAATCTAGAGCAAAATCATCAAATCAAAATAATAGTCGCAACAATTCAAGAAATAATTCTAGATCTAATAATTCTAACAACAATAGTAATAATGCTAACAGTAGAAATAATTAATTTCTAGGATGAATATCATTATACTCAGATTGAAGTTTTTCTTTAGATAAATGCGTATATATTTGAGTAGTAGATAGGTTTTCATGACCTAGTAATTCTTGAATGATTCTTAAGTCTGCCCCATTTTTTAATAGATGGGTGGCAAAGGTATGACGTAAGGTATGAGGAGATATATTTTTCTTGATACCTTTTTTTAGGCATTCTTTTTTAATCGTTTTAAAAATAAATTGACGACTTATTTTAGTTCCACTTTTATTAATAAAAACGTAATTATTATGCTTTTTATTTAATAATGGTCGGTAATTATTTAGATAATTATTTAAAGCATCAATAGCATAATCTCCTAAAGGGATAATTCTTTCTTTTCTTCCCTTCCCCATTACGCGAATAAGACATAATTCTAAATCAATATTAGCTAGTTCTAAATTAACTAATTCTGATACTCTTAAACCACTAGAATACAATAATTCTAAAATAGCTTTATCACGCGCATTATAAGGATTTTTAATATCAATATCAAGAAGTAAACTTACCTCTTCAATATTAAGGACATCTGGTAATTTAATAGTATTTTTTGGTCTTATTAAATAAGCCGCCGGATTACTAATAATTATTTCTTCTCTTACTAAATAACAATAAAAAGCTTTTAATATACTTATCCGATGCGCTATGGTTTTACTACTTATATTTTTATTTGATTCTAAATAATCTTTAATATTATCTACATTAGCATTACTTATGTCTTCTTTATAAACTTTAGCAAATTTATTTAAAAATTTTTCATATATATTAATAGTATTTTCGGAATAATTTCTTTCTATTTTTAAATAATTAATAAACTTATTAATATATAAAGATGAATTGATTTCCATGTATACCACCTACTTTAAATTATACATAGATATAGATAAATTAGCAAATATATTATATAATTATGTTTGGTGATTAGTAATGGAATTACTAGCAAATAAAATGAGACCTAAGAAATTAAAAGATATCATTGGTCAAGATCATTTAGTTGGTAAAAATAAAATAATTAGTAATTTAGTTAAGAATAATAAAATATATTCCATGATTCTATATGGTGTGCCAGGTACTGGCAAAACCTCTTTAGCTGAATCTATTATTAATGAACTAAATAAAAATTATCGCTTACTTAATGCGGTAATTAATAATAAAAGAGATTTTGATATAGTCATAGAAGAAGCAAAAATGTTAGGTGAAATTGTTTTAGTTATTGATGAAATACACCGAATGAATAAAGATAAACAAGATATTTTACTACCTTATATTGAAAGTGGTTTAATTATAATTATTGGTCTTACTACTTCTAATCCTTATCATTCAATTAATCCAGCTATAAGAAGTAGATGTCAAATATTTAAAGTTAATCCTTTAACTAACGAAGATATTAAAAAAGGTCTAAAAAAAGCTTTTAAGTATTTAGATAATATTAAAATTAAACCAGAGGTTATTAATGCAATTGTAGAGTTATCATCTGGTGATTTAAGAACTGCTTTAAATCTTTTAGAAATGGCTTATTACAGCACTGATGATGGTAATATTACGACGGATATATTAAAAGCTATAAATTCTAAACCGGTTATTTATATTGATAAAAATGATACAAACTATTATGATATTATTAGTGCTTTTCAAAAATCTATTAGAGGTAGTGACGTCAATGCTTCATTATATTATTTAAGTCTTTTATTAGAAGCCGAAGATTTAGATATTATTTTCAGAAGATTAACAGTCATAGCTTATGAAGATATTGGTTTAGCTAATCCAGGAATTGGTCCTAAAGTAGCCGCTGCTATTGAAGCCGTAAATTTACTAGGATTACCCGAAGGCCGAATTCCTCTATCCGTAGTTGTTATTGAAATGGCTTTGTCACCTAAAAGTAATAGTGCCTTGCTAGCAATTGATAGCGTTTTTAATACTATTCAAAAAGGAAGCACTGGTAATGTACCAGCTCACCTTAAAAATTCTAGTAAAGATTATAAATATCCCCATAATTATAAAAATTATTATGTCGATCAACAATACTTACCAAATGAAATTAAAGACTCAAAATTTTATAAACCAAAATTAAATCATTATGAAAACAATTTAAATAAAATAAATTATGAAATGAGGAACAAGAATTGAATGTAACAGTAATCGGAACGGGCGTATTTGGTTATGCTATAGCTAAAATGCTTCATAAAAATGGTAATAATATTACAATGTGGGCTCATAATCAAGAAGAAGTAAATTTGCTTCAAAAAGGTAAAAAAGAAATAATTCCGGGAGAAAAAATACCTAAAGATATAAAATTCACTAATAATTATGAAGAAGCCTTAAAAGATACCCAAATAATATTTATAATGGTAGCAGCTCAGTATGTTGGTGAAGTTGCTGCTAATATAAAACCATATATTAATGATAAAATGCATTTTTGTATTGGTAGTAAAGGAATTGAACAAGGTAGTTGTAAATTTGTTCATCAAGTCTTTAATGATCATATTAAGACTAAATATGTCTCAGTTATCTCTGGTCCTTCTTTTGCAATTGATGTAGTAAATAATGAACCAATCGGCTTTGCTATTGCTTCAAAATCATTTAAAAC
>CAZZNR010000051.1:0-6548 GCA_964655835.1 uncultured Muribaculaceae bacterium
CCCTTCAGGAATAATATTTTTAGATTCAATCATTTTAAAAGTATAGCCATTATTTTCTAATAATAAAGTAGTAGCTAATGTTTTTGCATCCGCCATTAAAGAGGCAAGAGCTCGATAATATATAATGCTATATATTTTATATTCATCATTTGATAAATAATCTTTCATAAATTCCGGAGTTCTTTCAATTGAAGTTGGTCTGATAGCTTCATGAGCATCTTGAACTTTATTTTTACTTTTATTTACTTTAACATTACCTAAATAATTATCACCATATTTTTTCTTAATATATTTAAAGGTATCATCAATAAAACTTGGTGATAATCTAGTTGAATCAGTACGCATATAAGTAATTAAACCGACTGTTTCATTGCCAATGTTAACGCTTTCATAAAGTTTTTGAGCTATTTTCATGGTTTTATTAGAACTAAAATTTAATTTATTAGCACAAGATTGTTGTAAAGTTGAAGTCGTAAAAGGCATAATACCTTTTTTATTTTTTTCTTTTTGATCAATACTTTCAATAACAAATGACTTAGATAATTTAGCTAAAATTTCCTTTGCTTCAGCTTCGCCAGTAATTTTAATCTTTTTACCACGATATTTTTCTAATATACTTTCAAAATCTTTAAATATAGCAGTAATGTTCCAGTATTCTTCAGGTATAAAGTTTTCAATCTCTCTTTCCCGGTCAACAATTAATTTAAGAGCTACACTTTGGACTCGACCAGCCGATTTTCCTCCGGTTTTAGATTGCATTAATTTAGATAATCTAAAACCAATTATACGATCTAACATTCTCCTTGTTTCTTGACTTTTAACTAAATTATTATCAATTTTAGTAGGATTTTTAAAAGCTTCTAAAACGGCATTTTTAGTTATTTCATTAAAAATAACCCGGTCATATTTTTTCTCATTTAGTTCTAAAGTATCAAATAAGTGCCAGCTTATAGCTTCTCCTTCGCGATCAGGATCGGTTGCCAGATATACATAGTCAGAATTAGTAACTTCTTTTTTTAATTCTTTAATTAGGATGTTTTTTCCTTTAGCCGGTTTATAATTTGGGGTAAAATTATTTTCAATATCAATACCTAAACCATATTTACCTGTTGTAGCTAAGTCTCTAATATGGCCTTTACTTGAAACAACGTGATAATCTTTACCTAAGAATTTTTCAATTGTTTTTGTTTTAGATGGTGATTCGACAATAACTAAATTCATTTATTTCCCTCCTATTCTTCAATAACTTCTATATTTTCTTCTACTACTTTAGGATATTTTGCCATTCCAGTTGCTAAATAATTAAAATAATTATTTTTAATTGCTAGTGAACTCATTTTTTGTTTTAAGTATATATCATTATTTATCGCAATTAATTCTTCATTAGTATAATTATATTCACTATTTAGAGCATTAGTGAATTTTGCTTTGGTACTACTATAAAAACCATTTTTATTTTGCCATGAACCATCCGCAAATATTACTTTATCATCATACTGACTAAAAATATCATTACCTAAATAAAGCCTTGGATCATAGTTAATATTAAATAAATTAAGAATGGTTGGAGCTACATCTATTAAAGAAGTATACTTATAAATTTGCTCTGCTTCTTGTTTTGAATTATAAATTATAAGCGGAGTTCTGTCAACTTCATTATTTATTAATTCATAATTAATTGCTTCATTTAAAACTCTATTACTTATACCATAAGGATAGTGATCACCAAATAATACAATTACAGTATCATCAAGTTTACCATATTCTTCTAAGCGATTAATCAATAAACCAATCGCTTCATCAAGTTCCATTATCTTTGATATATAGCGCTTTAAATTTATACTATAATTATAATTATTTAATTTATCTAAATTTTTATTACCGTATTCACTATCGACCCCATATGGTTGATGAGAAGAAACTGATATTAAAAAGGCCATAAATTTATCTTCATTAATAAAGTAAGGTAATGATTTTTCAATTAAATCAACATCACTAGGCCATTCTTGATATAAAGCACTCCACTTAATACCTAAATCTACCACATTACGATAATCTTCACTCCCCATATTAGGATGAATAATTCTTCTTGAATAATAGAATTCAGCATAATTATGATAACTACTAGCATAATAATCGATATTATTAAAATGATTGAATAAAGATTGCGGATAAGTATTTCTTTTATAAGTATTAGCAGTACAAGTATTATTTATGGTATATAAACCAGTAATAACGGTCATTTCATTATTACCAGTACTACAGCTGTTTCGCGGTGAGTAATTATTTCTAAAACTTATTCCTTCATGGTATAATTTATATATATTAGGAAATAATTCTTCATTAATTACTATTTCATTAGCTGATTCCATTAGTATGATAATTAAATTTTTACCTTCAAATAGACCAGTATATTCATTTTTAGGAGTAATTTCTCTATTTTTAAAATAATTATTTAAATTATTATAGGTTTGATTATTTTCTTTAGATATTAATTGAGACCATGAATAATCATCTATAGTTCTTGAGTAATCAGTAACATGACTTTTTATATCTTCATTTTGATAGGTATAGATATAATCATTATTAGAAGATTTAAAATATGCACTACGTAAATCCGCCATGCCATAAACTATAACTCCTAGTTGACTAACCGCTAAATTAGAATTTTCGGGATACTTTATTAAAGAAATATTATTAGTAAATTGTAATTGATTTTGCATAAAACTAATTCTTAATGAAAAGTAATAAAAAATAATTAAGCCCACTATTAAAATTAAACTTCCTAAATAAGTAATTATTTTATGAAATTTTTTTTCGATTGTAAATTTAAAACAAGTCGTTTTATTAAGTTTTCTCCTTTTTAGTTTCCCTTCTAAATACCAATAATAAATAAGAATAAATACTAAAGGAATTAATAATAAATAACTCGTCATCTTTGCGGAACTAAAATATTCTTTAAAATAATCAACAACTTTAAAACCTTGTTCAGCATTACCTACCCCCATAAAAAATCCTAAATAAAAATATAGATTTAATTCGAACCAAGCATAACAAACGATAACTAAACTTACGATGGTAGCTATAATTTTTTTTATTAAAACATTATTGATACTTACTAGATAACTTATTATTAAAGCAATTATTAAAGAACTAATAAGTATTCTTAATGAAGACCATTCTAAAAAGTTACTATCAATATTAAACTTAACAATAAGTTCAATACTAAAGATAAATAAAAAGAAAATAAGAGAATTTTTAAATATTAGTTTTCCTAATTTCTCTTTCATTTAAATCACCTTCGTTTATTAAAACATTTATTGGCTTAAATGTAAATCGGTAATTGTCAAGTAATCCATATTTTTTTATATTTTCCATATGCATCTTAGTTCCATACCCTTTATGATGCTTAAAACCATATTCAGGGTACTTGACATCAAGTTCATTCATTAATTGATCACGCGTTACCTTAGCTATGATAGAAGCAGCTGCAACACTGATACTCTTGGAATCTCCTTTAATAATACTAGTACTAGAAATATTTAAATCTAATTTAACTGCATCTATTAAAATATGTTCAGGAACAATATTTAAATTATTAATTGCTTCTAACATCGCTTTTTTACTAGCTTCTAAAATATTTATTTTATCAATAATTTTATTATCAATAATACCTATCCCGATACTTAAAGCATCACGGTTTATTACTTCAAACATTAAATTTCTTTGTTTAGCACTTAATTTTTTAGAATCATTTATTCCTTTGTTTCGGTATTTTTTTGGTAAGATAACAGCAGCTGCAACAACTGGTCCAACTAAAGGTCCTCTTCCAGCTTCATCAACCCCTGCTATATATGTAATACCTTTATTATTTAATTCTTTTTCGTACTTATATAACATTATATTCCTCGATCAAGGGTAATTTTTTTAATATGTTCATTTTTAATATCATTTATTATAATATTATTTACTTTTTCATAATCAGTAATATTGTCTTTAGTAATTGCCCCAAATTTTCTCCCAATTTTAACATATGCGGCTTCAATATTTTGGTCACTAAAGTTATCTAAATTATATCTTTCTTTTAAAATACTAGGATAATACTTAGATAAAAAATTTAAGATATATATAGCTACTTCATTTAAAGGTAATACTTCATTTTTAATAGCTGAAGTACAAGCCAAATTAAAAGCTATTTCATTAGATGCAAATTTAGGCCATAAAATACCAGGTGTATCTAAAACCAAAATATTATATTTAGTTTTAAGCCAAGAATTTACTTTCGTAATACCGGGTTTATTCCCAACATTAGCTACCTTTTTACCAGCCATTTTATTAATTAAAGTACTTTTACCAACGTTAGGTATTCCAATTATTAAAGACTTTATTTCTTTAGATTTTAATCCTTTTAAAGATCTTTGGTAATTAATTTCTTTACTTAGTTCATTAGTTAAAGATATTATTTTTTTATAATCATTATTATCATTTAAATTTAAAAGTAAAACCTTATAACCTTTTGCTTCATAATATTTAATCCATTTATTAGTAATTTCAAGATCACATAAATCTTTTTTAGTCATAATTAGTATTCTTTTTTTATTTTTTATTAGTTTATCTAAATCAACAATTTTCGAAGAAAAAGGAATACGAGCATCAATTAATTCATAAACGATATCAATAATTGGCAGTAATGCCGTAATTTCTTTTTTGGCTTTTGCCATATGCCCAGGATACCAATTGATATTTATTTTGTCTATCCTTGTATTTTCGTTTATCATAAGAATCACTCCATTTTAGCATAAAACTTTCTAATTAATTATATCATATAACTACTTATAACATTAAATAAATCAGTATCTCTTTCAACCTTTATAGTATTAATACCAATATTTGAAGCTCCTGTTATATTTTGGCTATTATCATCTAAAAATAATTGCTATAAAATATTATATCATAATTATTTCTCATTAATTTAATTTTTATTTTAGTTTGACGACTAATAGTAAATTTTGATATATTGATTAAGGTATTAATAAAAAGGAGAACATAATGAAAAGAACAAAAATTAAAGATCGAATTTTACCTAATTATACAAAAGGAGAAGAAATAATGAATATGGTAACTCATATAGTCGGGGGTGCTATTGGCGTTGTTGCTTTAGTGTTATGTATTATTTTTTCTTGTTTACATCATGATGGTTATGCTTTATCTGGTTCAATTGTTTTTGGGATATCAATGATTTTACTTTATACGACTTCGAGTATCTATCATGGATTAAGCCCTAAAAAAAGTGCTGCAAAAAAAGTCTTTCAAGTCCTTGATCATTGTACAATTTTTATTTTAATTGCTGGTACTTATACTCCTATTTTACTTACGGCAATAAGAATCTACTCCCCTATTTTGGCCTGGACTTTATTTGGATTACTATGGGGCGTTGCTATAATAGGTATTGTTTTAAATGCTATTGATTTAAAAAGATATAAAGTTTTTTCTATGATTTGTTATCTCTTAATGGGATGGTGTATTATTTTTACAGCTAAAGATATAAATGCTATATTAGAATTACCAGCCATTATTTTATTAGTAACTGGTGGTATAGCTTATACAATAGGAGCAATTCTTTATGGAATAGGCAAAAAAAAGAAATATTTTCATAGTATATTTCATATTTTTGTGCTTCTAGGAAGTTTACTTCATTTTTTAGCTATTCTAATCTATATTATATAAGAATTTATGATTTGATTAAAAACGATATTTAGTTTTTTATTATAGTACTCTGATTTTATTATATTTAAATCAAAAGTAATTTTTTCTAGAGTTTCTAAAGTTATGATACTAATATCAGTTATATTATTTATAATTGGTTTTTTATAACTAAAAGAACTTAAACGCTTCGTTTTAAGACTAAATTTAAAATTTGATGCTAGTTCCGATAAATAATCCGTACTTGTTCCATCATTTCCGTGACCAACATCTTCTTTCGTTTTATCATAAGGAATATAATTATTTATTTTACTTATATATTTAGCTAATCGATAACTATTTAGATTAAATTTATCACTTAAATTAGGTTTTCCTGAGTATATTAAGCGGCCAGCCGAATGTAAAGAAATATAAATTTTAATATTTTTAAAATATTTATTAAAGATAAATATTAAAGCTTTTGTTTCTGGCTCGCTTCCTAATAGATAGCCACCAAAAAATTTTTCTTCCCTAAAATTAGGTTTAAAAGAAACGCTATCATCAATCCAATTTTTGTAATGAAGCCCAGAATGCTGCGAAGGAAAATTCCGATTAATATCTACCCCATTACTATTAGCTTTATATTTTTTATAATTAATTAAAGATTGATATCTATATATCGGTAATTTATGATTTTTTATTAATTGCGATCCAAATAAAACAGCTTCATAACCATCAGGGTTAACTAAGGGAATAATAATTATTTTAACGTTTAATAAATTACTTTTATTTTTTTCTAAAGAATTCACTAAATCGATCATATATTTTAATAAAAATAAGGGATTAGCAATTTCTCTAGCATGAAT
>CAZZNR010000052.1:0-6446 GCA_964655835.1 uncultured Muribaculaceae bacterium
TTAATGTTCAAAGTTTATTAATTCCTAATGAAGAAGGAATTACTATTACTGGGAATGTTGGTGATATTACTAAAGACAATATTTTGGTAGTTATCAATTATTTAAAAGCAGCTGGTTACTTAGATAATAAAAAAATTAATAACAAATTACTTCATATTAATTTTAATCAAGATATTCAGTTAAATGGGGCCAGTGGTTCATTAGGAGTTGGAGTATCAATACTTGGTTTGATTAATAATATCAAAATAGACTCACAAATCGCTTTTACTGGTAAATTAGATTTATATGGTAATTTATTAAAAGTAAGATCTATTAAAGAAAAGATTATTACCGCTTATAATAATAATATTAATACTATTTATTTACCTAAATCAAATTATGAAGATATCTATGATGTTCCTGATTTTATTTTAAAAGAAATAAATTTAAAATATTTAAATACCTTTGATGAACTATATCAAGATTTATTTAAACAAGTTAAAACAAGTAAATAAAATTACTTGTTTTTGATTGTATTAAAAAGATAGTTTATTCATATAATTTCTTAGAAAGGGTGATTAGATGAATGAAACATTTATTTTAGATAAAGAATTGACATTTAAAAATAATATTTATGAAATAATTAGTTTATCTATTGAACATAGTTATGATGTAGTACGTTCTAATTGTAAAGGAGAATTTATTTTATCGGGGGAATATCGCCAGCATGAAGTAAGTATTAATAAAGAAGATTTTAGTTTTAGAATACCTTTTGAAGCTGAATTAAGAAGTAATATTAATATGGATAGTATAGAAGTTGATATAAATGATTTTTCTTATGAATTAAATGATAATATTTTAGAAGTTCATATTGAATATTTAGTAAGAGGAGAACAAAGTTTAATCGAATTTGAAAAAGAAGTTGATTTAGATGAATTTTTGCAAAATAATGATGCTGAAGTAATAGATTTATCAGAAGAAGAAATAAAAGAACCAGAAGAAGAAATTGATGATGAAATTTTGGATGAAAAAGATAAAAGCGAAGATGAAAAAATAATAGAAAAATTTAGTCAAGAACTCCCCGTCCTTAATGAAGATCGCCATCTTGAAGAAGAACCTGAATTAGAAGAAAGAATAAAGATAACCGAAGAAGATAAAAGTACTATTATTAACAGTATTAATTCTGAAGAAAGCTTCATTACTTATCATGTCCATACGGTAATTCCTTCAGATACATTTGAAAGTATATGTGCACTTTATAATACTAATTTAAATGAATTAAAAAAATATAATAATGTTGATGAATTAATTTTAAATATGAAATTAATAATTCCTGATGAAGAAAATTAATGAAATATTAAAACCTACTAAAATTACGATAACTGGTAAAAGCAAAATATTATTTACCAATAATGGTAAATGCGTTATTAAAGCTAAAAATAAAGATGTTAAATCTTTATATGATTATTTAAATATTAGACAATTTAATAACTATCCCGAGATTATTAATGAACTTGATGATAAATATGTCTATGAATATTTAGATAGTGTTAATATACCTAATAATCAAAAATCAGCTGATATGGCTGATTTAGTAGCGCTTCTTCATAATAAAACGGCATATTTTAAACCTATTACCGCTGATTATATAAAAAGTATTTATGAAGAAGTCCAAAATAATATAAGGTATATTGAAGAATATTATGCCGAAAAATTTGAAGAAATTGCATCAGAAGTGGTTATGAGTCCTTCAAATTATTTATTGATAAGAAATAGTAGTAAATTACTAGCAAGTTTTAAATATGTTAAAGAGGAATTAGATAACTGGCTTAAATTAATGACGGATAAAACGAAAGAAAGAGTAGTACATTGTCATAATAATTTAACGATTGACCATTACTTGAAAAATAATAATGATTATTTAATATCTTGGGATAATTATAGTATTGATACACCAATTCTTGATTTAATTAATTTATATCAAAAAGATTATAATAAATATGAATTTAGCAATTTTTTAGAAAATTATAATCAAAAATTCCCCTTAAGTAATGAGGAATTAAAATTACTTTTTATTATGATATCACAACCTAAAGAAGTTAATTATACTCAGTATGAATTTGATAATACGCGAAAAGTTAATGATATGCTTACTTATTTATATAAAACCGAAAAATTAATAAGGCCATATTATGCGCCACAAAATATAAAATAAAAGAAATACTTCAATTAATAAAATAATTAAATTAAATCTAAAAGGTAATATTAAAGTTATAATTAATTGATAAAAAATTAAACCACAAAGAATGAAAATTGATAGTACGCCAAATAAACCTTTAAAAGGACCTGGACGAGGACACATACTCATCACCTAATATAATATATGTTAAATAAACATTTAAGGTAATAAGTGATAATCAAATGGTAAGTATCTTTTTTTAATACTTAAGGAATAATTATAATTATTCCCTTTTTTTTATTATAGTTTTATATTATAATAATAATATAGGAGAGTAGCGCAAATGAAAAAAAATGGTTTTATTGCAACTTCATTATTATATTCCTTTTTTTTAGTTTTTTGTGCTCTTTTATTAGCTTTTGTTGCTAATATATTACATAATAGATTATTGTTAAACAATTTAATATTTACTACTAAATCAGAACTGGCTGAAATAAATACCCGAAGAGCATCTAAATTAGAAGTTGGAAACTATGTTCAGATGTCTTTATTTTCTAGTGATAGGTATATTGTTTTGAAAGATAAGTTATGGATTGTTGCTAGCAACAAAGAAGATGAAGATATAATTACTTTAGTTAGTACTAGTGCTATTTATACAACTGATAAAAAAACTTTAGAGGGTTTAGATATAGAAGCAATAGATGATATCAAAAACGAAACTACTGAGCAAATAAAATCTGAACCTAGTCTTTATTATAATATGTATACAACGTCTAAAAATAATTTTTCTTATGTAAGTAATATAACTAAAGATGATTTAAACAGTTTTAGTAATAATGAAGACATAAACCCTTATATAAAAAATAGTTTATTAGATATTATAAATAAATACATTTATTTTGATAATGATAATAATAAATTTTATTTATTCAACGAGAATTGTTTTGATTCTGAATGCGGAGAAATAGACATTAACATAAATAATCCGGTGCGATTAATTGTTAAAATCGATAAAAATACTCCAATTTTGGGTGGAAGTGGGTTATATTCAGATCCTTATACTTTTGTTAGTTATATAAATGATGATAATTTAAAACTCCATTATGATTATAATAATAATACAGGAAATAAGGGCATGAAAGATGAAATAAACGATATAACTGATTTATCGGGTACTCATAAAAAAGGTCAAACAAATCAAAATTATGTTAATAATATTGAAAATGGTATTAAATTAACTGAAATTCTTAATACAAAATTATTTGTTAATAAAATATTTAGTGATAATTTTACAATAGAATTTAGAACAAATAATAATATTTATTTTTTAATTAATGATGCTTCTTTTATTAGTAGTGTTCTAGATGGCGAAAATTTAAAACTGACTATTAATGAAACTGAAAATATTATTAACGATGTAAAAAACAATTTTACAGTTTCTATAGTAAAAAATAGTAGTGGTTCTAAGGTATATATAAATGGCATAGAAACTAATATTCAATTTAGTATGCCTACTATTAATGAAAATGAAATATTAAATATTGGGTCAGGTTCGTATTTCAAATCTTTAAGAATATATAGTAAAGCCTTAACTCCTGATGAAATTCTTAATAATTATAAGGTAGATTTAAAATGGGGTGGGTAATATGAAGAATAATAAAGGATTTGTTATGATTGAAACGATAATTGTAATTACAATTTTATCAATTGGATTAATTTCATTATATTCATCTTATTCTATTATTATTTCCCGGGCTAGAATGAAAAATAATTATGATAATATTGAATATATTTATAAAGCTTATTTTGTAGGCAACTATTTAGTTGAAAATGGTAGTTATGGAAGTATTTGGAAATATATAAATGATAATAACAATAATAGTTCTTTACAATATATTATGGAAAAATTATCAATTGAAAAAATATATGTAATTCCTAAAGATTTGAGTTATGAAAGTATAATACCTCAATTAGATGGTTCAAGTATTGCTTATTTTAATAAATGGAGTGATTATAAAGCTGATAAAATTAACATTGTGGTAAAGTTCAAAAAAGATAATAAAGTAGATTTTGCTTCAGTTACTTTTAATGAAGATAATTCGGGGATTTCTAATCCTGTTGCTGGTGGTTTTGAAATAAGCCTTCCAACAATTGAATAAATAACTAAGGAGAATAGTATGGAAAAAATAAGACCAATAATTAAAGATGGTAAAATTATTAATCTAAATGAAATTATCACTTTCATTAACCAAATTGATGACAAAGAATTATTAAATGATTATTTAATTGAGATTACTGAATATAAGGATCTTAACCCTAATCAGGTTGAAGATTTTAATCAAATTAAAGAAGCTGCAGTTCAAAGATTAAATCAATTAAAAGCTCCGCCAAGTAAAGAAATATTATTAATTAGTAATTATGAATATATTCGTATTTTGGCAAAGTTATATAAGGGTGAGGAAATAACGGCTAAAAATAATGAAGATTTATATTTATTAACTGATATATTGTTACAAAGTATGAGTAGGGGAATTATAACTAAAGATTCCCAAGGGATGCTAGATACATATATTTATTATTTAAAAGACAAACGTGAAAATCAAGGTTTAAATCATAGAGAAAATAACTTTATAAAACACTATGATTATAATGTCTCACAAAATCAAAAGAGGAAAGAAAATAAATATCGCAAAGAAGATATAAAAATAAAAGAGTTAAAATTTAAACAAAAACAAGAAAATACTAGAGGTGCTATTATATCTGTTGCTGTACTAGAAATCACAATTCTACTTGGAATATTTATAAGTGTCTTAGCTCTTGCAAATAATTGATTTTTAAGTATAATTAGATTAGGAGATAAAATGGAAAATATTATTAATGAAACTGAAATTAAAATGAAAAAAGTAATAACAAGTTTTGAAAATAGAATTGTTAATGTTAGAGCTGGAAGAGCTAATCCGGCTATGTTAAACGGTATAATGGTGAATTATTATGGGATGCCAACGCCTTTAAATACTTTAGTTAATATAACTATACCAGAAGCTAGACAATTATGGTTAAAGCCTTTTGATAAAAGTGCTTTAAAAGATATTGATAAAGCAATATTTGAAGCAAATCTGGGAATAGCTCCCACTAATAATGGTGAATTTATTATTTTAACTATTCCAGAATTAAATGAAGAAAGACGTAAGGAATTTGTAAAACAAGTAAAACAAATGGCTGAAGATGGAAAAGTAGGAATTAGACAAGTCCGTGAAGAAAATCGTAATCAAGTAAAGAAAGCTGCTTTACCAGAAGATGAAACTAATCGATTATATGAAGATATTCAAGAATTAACTCAAAAATATAATAATATTATCGATGATTTATTGAAAGAAAAAGAACAAGAACTGATGAAGGTTTAAAGACTTAATAAGTCTTTTTTTATTAATTAAAATTATTCGCCATTCATTATTATTTTATGATATAATAATTTCATAATAGAAGGGTGACTAAAAAATGAAATGTAAAAATTGTAATATTGAAGTAAGTATTGATTCTTTTTGTCCCGGTTGTGGCAGAACAGTGACAGAACTACAAAACTTAGGTTTGATAGAACAAAATCAAATGATGCAAGATAGCATCGTAAATACGGTTCAACCTGACTTGCCTATTCAACCAGCAAATAATCCTCTTGAACCTAATACTTCTTTAGGTACTACCGAAAGTAATATTCAACCAGAGATGTCAATTGAAACACAAAGGATAAGCGGTGTTCAAAATGTATATCCTGAATCTCAAAACGATATAACAACGCCAAATCAAACTTATCAATCTTTTAATGATTTGCATGATCAAGTTCAAACTCCGGATTCTAATATTAATCAACCACCAAGTATTGATGAACACACAGAACCTAAACATAATTACTTCATCACGGTTATATTGATAATATTATTATTAGCAGCGTTAGCAGTTGGAGGCTGGTTTTTAAATAAAGTATTAACTAAGCCAACAGCAAAACAAGTTTTTGAAACAGCAATAATTGATTTATATTCAAATACAAATACGGTATTAGATAAAGAGGTTAATACCGTAAGTGGAAATTTTAGTATTAAACCAAATATAAAATATGCTGCTGAAAATACGGAAATTTTAGATATAATAAATGATATTTTTTTAAATTTCGAATATGGCATGGATTATAAAAATAAAGTTGGTTTTGTATCACTGGATAGTAAATATAAAGACTCTGAATTATTAAAAGCTGATATTTATTTTGAAAATAATAAAGGATATGCTTTTTTAC
>CAZZNR010000053.1:0-4079 GCA_964655835.1 uncultured Muribaculaceae bacterium
TCTGCCTTTTTTTGCTCTTTTATCCAAAATTAATTTTATTTTATTTTTCAGGTTAACCTCCACTATACATAGTCTAACTCTACCCATCTGGTGTGTCAAGATAGGATTATGTAAGATTGTGTAGGATTATGTAGGATTGTGTTTAACTTATGATAATGTTATATGAAGGAAAATATTCTATCTCCTAAAGCTAGAAAAATAACTAGAAAAAGGTTTAGTTTGAAATTCAACTTTTAGTTATAAAATGCCTAATTAAACATATTTTATATTAAGGTGATATTTATGAATGGTACTTATTTTAAAAATTCTGATTTTCCTAGTAATTTAGAATATAATGAACCAATTGATAATAATAATATCTTATTTAAAAAAAATGTTGGTAAAAAAGTCAAAATATATGCTACTTTTCCTAATTCAAAAGAATGGCGAGACAGAATGCTTTCTGGCATAATTGAAGGAATTAATAATAACTTTTTAATAATAAGTGATCCAAAATCAGGAGCATGGTATTTACTGCCTATTATAAATATTAGTTATATTGAGTTTGAAGAAAAAATAAATTAATACCATAAATTAATAAGCTGTGCTATAATTAATATGGTGAAAATATGAGTGAAGTATTAACATTTTTTTTAACATCTATCATTATAATAGGAGTAATCATTATTATTTATATAATTTTATATAATAATTTGCAAGCTTATAAAATAAAAATAAATGAAGCTGAAAGCGTCATTGATGATTTATTGCGTAAAAAATATGATAATTTAGTTACAATTAAAAAAATCATTATTGAAAAAACCAATATTAATAAAAAAGCCTTTGATGATTTAAATAATCTTAAAAATCAAAATATATCTAGTTTTGATTTTGAAAGAAAATTAACTATTATAAATAATCTTATTGAACAAATATTACTTGATCATTCTAAATTAGAAGATGATGAAAATTTTAATCATGAGTATGAAGAAATTTATAAATTAAATGAAAGATTAGAAGCTACTAAAAATTTCTATAATAGATATACAAGTTTATTAAATAAATTAATTAAAAAATTCCCATCTAATTTATTAGCTAAAATCCATCATTTAGAACCTCTTGCTTATTTCGATGGTAAAGATCTTTATGATAATAATAAAGAAGACTTCAAATTATAATGAAGTCTTTTTATATTTGCCAATTTATTGGTTTTAAATTATTTTTTATTAAAAATTCATTGGTTTTAGAAAACGGTTTACTTCCGAAAAAATTTCTATTTACACTAAGTGGTGACGGATGAGATGATTCTAATATTAAATGTTTAGGATTAGTAATAAGTTCTTTTTTACTTTTAGCAAAATTTCCCCATAAGATAAATACTACTGGAGATTCTTTATCATTTAATTTTTCAATTATTAAATTAGTTAATTTATCCCAGCCAATATTTTGATGACTATTTGGGCTATCTTTAATTACAGTTAAACAGGTATTTAGTAATAATACCCCTTCCCTTGCCCATAAAGTTAAATCACCATTTAAAGGAGCTTTTATATTCAAATCATTTTCTAATTCTTTAAAGATATTTTTTAAAGATGGGGGCAATTTTATTCCCGGCTTAACCGAAAAAGCTAAACCATGAGCTTCCCCTGCACCATGGTAAGGGTCTTGACCTAAAATTACTACTTTAACATTATTAAAAGGAGTTAATTTTAAAGCATTAAATATATCTTTTTTTAAAGGATATACTATTTTATTTTGATATTCTTTATTTACTTTTTTTAAAAGTTCTTTAAATATAGGAGATTTAAAATACGAACCTAATATAATGTCCCAATCATTTCCTATTATATTGTTTCTAATACATAACATTATTTTCTACAGCCCAAGGAATAAAATGGTCTTTTACAGCCGTTGATAAGATTGATTCATCATCTCCTAATTTAAACCATTTATATTCTAATATTTCATCATTTGGAACTAATTCAACATCAAGTTCTTTTAGTGCTAATAATAAATTCATTTCAATTAATAAATTAGGATCTGATAAAGCTGGTTCCCTATAAGTCTTGATTATTAATAATTCATCTTCTTCAATATCAAAACCCGCTCCAATTTCTTCTTGACATTCTCTTCTAGCAGCTTCTTTAATAGTTTCTCCTTCATCAACAAAGCCTCCTATTAAAGTGAATTTACCTTTTTTAGAACTACTTTCTGACATCGCTATTAATAAAGCTCCATCTTTTATAAATGCTGTTCCTACAACTAGTGCATATTCTTCCATACTACTTATGATACCTTTCATTATTCTTTATTTTAAAACTTCGATATATTTGTTCTAATAATATAGCTCTAAATAACCCATGGGGAAATGTCATTTTACTAAATGATATTTTTTTATCAGCCCTATTTAAAACTTCCTTAGCTAAACCTTCACTACCCCCAATAATAAAATTAATATTACTATTATTCATTAAAGTTTTATCTAAGGTAGAAGCAAATTCCTTGGAATTATATTGCTCACCATTGATATCTAATACTATGGTATATGATTTATCCTTTATCTTTTTAATAATATTTTTTCCTTCACTTATCGAGTCATTATCAATGATTTCAACTATTTCTAATTTATGATATTTATTAATTCTTTTGAGATAATCTTTAATCATATCAGCTAAATAAGTTTCTTTGGTTTTGCCAACTGCTATAATTTTTATCATATTTTTATTAACTCCGTAGCTTCTCTTTGTTTAGCTGTTATTATATTATTAAAGTTAATATTATTTTCTTTTAATTTAATACTTAAACATTCTAAAGCGGTTTCTTCAGTATTATTTTCTTCACTAAGATGAGCTAAAATTATTTTCTTAGTATTAGGGCCAATTAACTTACATAGATAAAATGATGCCATAGCATTGGATAAATGACCTTCATCACCATTTATTCTTTTTTGTAACCATTTGGGGTATCTTCCATAGGTTAACATTTCATAATCATAATTGCTTTCAAATATATAAATACTTTTATTATGCAGTTTTGCAAAATGTTTTTTATTTAAATAACCTGTATCAGTTAATACAACAACTGATGAATCATATTCCGTAATTATATAAGCTCTACTATCACTAGAATCATGACTAGTCGGAATATTTTCGATTATCAAATCGTTTAAATATAAATCATCATCTAAGATTAAAATATTAGGATAAGTTCTTAAAAAATCTAAATCATTTAACATATTTTCCGTTAAAATAATAGTAGGGTGATGTTTTTTTATTAAATTTTGTAAAGCTGCTATATGATCAATATGAGTATGAGTTATAAAGATATAATCAATATCTTTAAGACGAATTTCATTTAAACGTAACTTTTCTTCTAAATAATTTACCGTCATCCCCGCATCAATTAAGATGTTATTATCTTTAGTTCTAATTAAGGTACTATTTCCTTTTGAACCACTTGCAAGTACACTTACTAACATAATTTCACCCTTAACATTTAAATATTGAATTACAGGGATTTAAATGGTTGCTATATCTAAATACTGTATCTTTCATTATTTCAAAATGTAAATGGGTTCCAGTTGAACTACCTGTACTTCCCATTAATCCAATTATTTCTCCTCTTTTGACTCTTTTACCAACCGGATGTAATCCCTTTTCTGCAAGGTGAGCATAAAGTGTTATGTATCCATTTTGATGATCTATTACGGTGTAATAACCATAACTATAATGAAACTCATTTACAATTATAACTCCACCATCAGACGCAAAAATTGGTGATCTATATCCAGTTCCAGATATATCAATACCATTGTGATTTTTTCCCCAACGGGGTCCAAATGAACTCGTAATAATACAAGGATTAGCTGTCGGCCATTGCCATGAACCACCTGAATAATATTGAAATCCGCCATATGAATAACTTCTTATACCTCTTGATATTACTTCATTAACAACGGGAGTTATTTCTTGAGATAAATTATGAATAATTACTAGATTTTGAATTTCACCATTACGATATAATACTTTTTCAGTAACTCTAGTAATACCATCTGATCCTTCTTGAGTAACTTTTTGAGTTCCATAATATGATTCTTTATC
>CAZZNR010000053.1:4179-6286 GCA_964655835.1 uncultured Muribaculaceae bacterium
TACCATCTGATCCTTCTTGAGTAACTTTTTGAGTTCCATAATATGATTCTTTATCATCAATATATTCAGTTTTATATCTATTTACAACATCTTCAACAACGTGTAATTCAGCAACAATTGTAACTACTGGTTTAATTAAACCAATATTAACCGTTTGGCCAGGTGTTAACAAAATATTTTCATTAAGAAATTCCGGATTAGCTACTAAAAATTCTTCCGTACTAAGCATATTATTATAAGCAATGGTCGGAATATCATCTCCTTCTTTTATAATATAATGTTCTTGTTCTTCTAAAGTCCCAAATAATAGATATTTACTAATATCATCTTGATTTTCAAATATATATGAATCAACATTAATTAAATTTTCTTTGATAGTTATATTTTCTTCCCAATAAATAGTTTCAATTTTGGAACCAACGTCAACAATTTCCGGTTGAGAATCAGTAACAAATAAATCATATTCATTAGATCCCACAAAAGCTTTGATTACTTTTTTAAAGGCTTCTTCAAAGTCAGATTTTCGCAATAGATTTAATTTAATAGTATCTTTATTTTTAGTGGTTTCAGTTTCGCTTTGACTAACTTCTTCCGGATATTTAATCGTGGCGGTATAACCACTTATTGTAAAGGGATCTTGATCTTGAATAATATTATATATTTCTTCAGCTGTCTTAATATTGGTTGAATAAGTATACTCTTCTCTAATTTCTAATCCTTTAGGGGGGTATACTTTTTCTACATTATATTTTAATTTTATCTCTTTTTGTTTATTATCAATTAAGTTAACTAATTCTTTTTCAGATTGAATTAATCCAATTATTTCCCCATTTAAATATACTTTATAAATTTTATTAGGGGCACTTTCACTTTTAACATCTATGCCCACGAAAAAAACAAACAATCCTACTAAAATTGAAACTAAAATACTTAATATACTGCTTGTTTTCATTTAAATCACCTATTTTTCATCACTTTTAACAAAGTTTCTAAAATTACTTTTATTGCCTTCAAATAATAATTCTATTGTACCGGTACTACCATTACGATGTTTACCAATAATTAATTCTGTTAAAGAAGTCGTATTTTTTTCTTGAGGTGCTCTATTATAATAATCATCTCGGTATAAAAATGCTACTATATCAGCATCTTGTTCAATTGATCCTGATTCTCTTAAATCACTCATTATTGGTCGTTTATTTTCTCTTAATTCAACACTACGAGATAATTGAGCTAGTGCTACTACAGGAATTTTTAATTCCATCGCCATCGTTTTTAACGATCTAGATATTTCCGATACTTCTTGTTGACGGTTACCCAAATATTTTGAACTACCTTGAATTAATTGTAAATAATCAATTACAACCAGACCTAGACCTTTATCACTAATAGCTAGCCTGCGACATTTAGCTCTTATTTCAGAAACAGTAATACCTGATGCATCTTCTATATAAATATCGGTATCACCTAATTGGCTCATTGCTTCATTAACTTTTTTCCAATCATTATGTTCTAATTTACCGGTTTTCAGTTTATTCATTTCAATGTTTCCAACGGCTGCTATCATTCTTAAAGCTAATTGTTCAGCACCCATTTCCATATTAAAGATAGCAACTGGTTTTTTACTATTGATAGCAGAATTAATTGCTAAATTTAAACCAAAAGCAGTTTTACCCATAGCTGGTCTACCAGCTATAATAATAAGTTCATTTTCATGTAACCCACTAGTTAATTTATCAAAATTATAAAAACCAGTTGCAATGCCGGTAATATCAGCTTTATTTTTAGCTAGTCGTTCTAAATGTTCTTGGGTATTTCTTATTACTTCACCAATAGTTTTAAATTCACCGGCTTTTCTTTCTTTAGTTACTGAAAAGATTTTCTTTTCCGCATCATCTATTAAATCATTAGTATCTTCTTCTTCATTATAAGCATTACTTGATATTTGATTAGTTACTTCAATTAATTTCCTTCTTAAAGCTTTTTCCCGTACAATATCAATATAATAATCAATATTAGCAGCTGTAATAACTGAATCAATAACTTCACTTAAATATTCTATTCCCCCAATTGCTTCAATACTACCTTTTTTTTCAATTTCATTTTT
>CAZZNR010000054.1:0-6265 GCA_964655835.1 uncultured Muribaculaceae bacterium
TTTTTTTCATTATTTATCACTCCAGTATCAAAACAATTAATATACTTTATGCTAAACATCTTAAACATAATACTTTTGTAAATAAAAAAGATATAATATATTTATAATAATCAAAAATAAAAAAGATTAAATTAATCTTTTCACTTTTGTTTAAATTTTTATAAATAAATATATATTACCCTATTTTTTTAGAAATAACTTAATTCCAATAATTATTAAGATTGACATAAATAAAATCCCCGATAGAGCAGCACCAGGTGAGTCGTCGATTTCGCCAATCCGAATACCAAAACCTCCAATTGATATTCCTATACCAATAATTATAATTGATTTTAATAGTGTTTTATTAAATTTTTTATTCACAAAATAGACTCCTAAAATTTTGGAGGGGCCTACCGGATTTGAACCGGTGCTCAGGGAGTTGCAGTCCCTTGCCTTACCACTTGGCTAAAGCCCCGTTGCAAAAAGATTATAACAAATATTAATAATCTTTTCAATCTTGATTTTTATATTTAATAAAGTGATGGTTATTTCTGGTATCAATCATTATGTTTATATCTCTTTTATTATCAGTTATTAATCGTGGTATATCAACAAATAATTTACCTTCTAAATTTTTATATGTTCTTGAAGGATAATTCACAATATAATCCTTTTTATTTAATGTATATTCAATCTTTAAAAATCTATCAAAAAATTCTTCATTATTTTTTATAGTTTGATTTAATCCTATATCTTTAGATAATGATAATTTATAAGTTATAACCAGCAAATTTTCGTTTATTGGATTTTGGGGTTTGACAATATCGATATATTCTTTACAAACATTATCTTTACAAGATTCATAAGGGAATTCATAAGCCGGCAATACTTCGATATCATTTATACTAATATTTGAATCTTTAAATAAATTACTGCCTAAACGAATAACTTCTTTTTCTTTTCTCTCAATTCGATTTGGCGGATTATTTATTAGCGTTGGTTTTACTTTAAATTTAGAGTAATTATATACTTCTTGATTATCTTCATAAGCGATTTCTTTTAAAACATTTAAATAATAATTTTTATAACTTTTTTTATTATCTACCTCAAAAATAAATATTAAATCTCTTGTTTCCTTGCTAGAAATATTTTCATTAACATAAGCTTTACCGATATCGATAAAATAATTCCTTAATGATGGTTTATTATAATAAATTTTATCTCCTCTTTTTAGAAAAAAGTTTGTTTCTAATAATTTTTGGGCTTTTACATTTTGATTTGTTACATTTATATTTAATATTATATATTTTTTATTATTATTTATAATATTGCCATTATAATCATATTGGGTTTCATAGGCTGATTTTAAATTTAAAGTGAAATTATTAATATTTCCTGTGCTTCCGACCTTATATATTTTATTTATGAAATTTAAATTTATTATCATGTATATTAATATAGGTAAAAGTACTACTCCTGATATTATAGTTATTATTAATTTATTTTCTAAAACATAATATTTTAGTTCGCGAATAAAACGGCGAATTTTTCTTTTATAAATATAAGAATCTTTACCAACTATAAATTCAAATTCTTCTTCATCTTCGCTTTTTATTTCTAATTCTTGTAAATCTTTGCTAAAATTAAATTTTTTTACATCAAAACCAACCCCTCTAATTAAACTCATTATAATAAAATAATATTGAGGTAAGGCAATAATCAAATAAATATCTCGATAAATACGCGTTGTTTGTTGTTCTAAAGAAGCATCAACCAAATTATTCATTACATTACTAGCGATTAATACAGCCAGTAGTAGTATTAAATAATAGCTAAATGTTAAAATATAAAATAGCATTGGTTTATTTTTTTTGCGCATTAATATTAACATTGCTAAAGCTAAAATTATAACTATAAGTAAAGCCAAATAAATAATAGGACTTATATATTGAGAAACACTAGTTATAGTATAAGCACTAGTTGATTTTGTATAAGATACGAAAAAATCAGTGATTTTAGAAAAACCGCTTATTACATATCCTATTAAAAGAGCTAAAATTAAATGAATTATCTTAAAATTTTTAATTAAAAATGCATATGGCTTTTTTAATATCACATTTATCACCCTATTTATAATAGTATTGTATCAAATTGCATTATTTAAGTCTATCAAACTTATTAAGTATCGAATTATTTATATTTTATTTACAATCAATTGGCCCTCAGCTAAATAGATAGTTTTATTATTGCTTATTAAACTATTAATTGAGGTATCAAATGTTTTAGCTACTATTTCTAAAGTATCGCCTTCCTTAGTAATATAGTAAGAATAATCTTTTTGGGGTATCATAATTAATTGGTTTTTATATAATAGATTAGTTACTTCAAGACCATTTAAAACAGCTAATAAATTGGGATTAATATTTTTATTTTTGGCTAACTCAAATAAAGTTTCATTATGTTTCAAAGTAAAATATTCGAAATATTTGATTTCTTCTATTAATTCCTTTGAATTAATATTATATATTTCCATAATTATCACCTAATATAGATTATTCTAAATTGGGCACTATGTTAATTAAAGATAAAAATTTTATTTTTATAATTGAAATTCCATTCATTATTCTCTAATAATTTGATTTCTCCTGATTGGGGAGAATAAACATATAAGGTACTGTTTGATAAATAATACACTTTTTCATTATCAATTTTAATTATTTCTTTAATATCTTTATTAGATAACAATATTTTATAATCACTAATTTTTAGATAAAGCTTATGATTATCCAAGTAATAATTATATCTTAAAATATTTGAAAATTTTAAATTATTATTAATTATTTTATTTAAAGAAACATTTTTTAGTTTTCCATTTTGATAAATAATCCCATCTTTGTCTAGCAATCCAACCACTTTAGTAGTATGCTTTTTAGGATTAATTTTGTATTGTACTTTATTTTTTTTATCGAGCAAATATATATCATTTTTATAATCACCTAAAATAACAGTAGAAAATGATATTTCATTATTTAAATTAAAATTGCTTATTTCTAAATTAGAATTATTAATAATGAATAATTCCGTAAAATAATAATTACTATCATAATTAGGGGTAATTAAATAGTTTTGAAACTGATATGCTAAAAAATTATCATACTCATCTTTATGCAATATTTTTATTGATTGGTTTTTATCTCCGCTAATATAGTCATAACCATGATAGTTCCAAATATAAAACTTTAATTTATTATAATTATATATTTTGGTTTTATTGTATTGGTTAATCACCTCATCATTATCACGATACGATAATAAATTATAATCAATAAGCTGATCATTTTCATAACAAGAATAATATTTGTTTTTAAATACTTTTATTATTAAGCAAATGCTTTCACTCTTTTTTTTCACGTTTACATCTTGGACTATTTTTCTATTTTTTGTATATTCCTTATCAATTATAAAAGGGAAAGTTTTATCATTATAGTTAATAAAAATTTTATATAATTCTTTATTATTAACATAATTTTCTTGGACTTGATATTTTTTTATTTTATACATTATTGAATAATTTTTAGGAATATATAAAATTATAATAAACGAGACAAATGATATTATTAATAGTGTAATTAACAGATATAATTTTTTCATAAATTCTCCAAACTAAAAAAAGAAAATTTAAAATGAATCTTCTTTTTTCGTAAATCTTTTTTTAGCCTCGGTCATATAACGTGATATATTGTTCTGTATTTCTGGTAAAGCTCTTTTTGATAAATTAGAAAAGTATATAACTTCTTTTACAGTATCTATTCTTACTGTACCCCATAATAATCCGGAGTCTACACTTACATCATTATATAAATCTGGTGTAACTGAAGATACTTTATATCCAATTATCAATCTGTTCTGAGCAACTAAGATTCTTTCATTAGTTAATGCTAAAACAGCCGTATTCAGTATACTCGTATTTCTATTATCGTTTTGTCCAGCAAAAGCATATAATAACTTTTCGGTTGAATTTAAGTATCTATCAACTAACTTAGAATGAGCTTTCAACCTCCACCATGTAACTGTAAAAGGATAATCTTTTTTAAATTTTTTAACCATTTTATATGTTTGAGACATTTTAAAAACTCCTAACTATTTTATCATTCCAATAGAACTAAGTTTTGCTTCTAAACCTACACGAGATTTATAACCGTTAATGCAATCTATTACTTTACCATTTTTAGTAAATAAAGTAAGTGGGGTTCCAAATCCTTCAGCTAAACTTTTATCTTCTTCAGAATTTGTACAACTCTTAGGGATTTTTAAACCGAGATTCATTACTTTTTTGTACTCTTTATCATTATATAAATCAGATTCAAAAACATACACTTTAAATTTATATTTGTTAGCAATATCGTTATATACTGGTTTATAATCTTGACACCAACTACAATTTGATCTTCCAAATACTGTCATTACTACTTCTTTACTATTGATAATTTTATTATATGTTTTAGCATCTTTTGGAACAATATATGCAACTTCATCTTCTAGGATAACATTATTAAAATATTTATTAATTAATGCTTCTAAATCTTTTTTAGCAATATCTCCTTCATGAATGTATTCAACGGCCATGTGTTTAATAAAAAGTAATCCTGTTTGAGAATCATTCACCTGCTTTTGATCAAATAATTGAGCTATTTCATCAATAGATAGCTTTTTATAGTTTAAAGCTTTAACGTTAATACTAAATTCTTGTTGCATACTAGTAAGTGTTTTTGAGATGTTTTTGTAGTCTTCATTTTCAATATCTCCATAATATATGATTGATGGTTCACCTGATTGTACTTCTGTAGTATATTCTTCAAAAGTAATAACATCTAATGTTTTTTCACCATAATAATCAATAATTATTGGTAGTAACAAAACCCCGATAACAACTAATGTTATTATTAAATTTTTTATCTTGCCTTTCATATTTACCTCCTTACTAATATCATAACTTTTTTTAAATGATTAAGCAAATGTTTTTTTATAAAAGTTATTATTTAACCCTTCTAAAATCTTATTGCACTTAAAAACTCCTAAATAGGAGTGTTTTTTATTTTGGTGCGATAGTGGTTGTTATCTACAACTTTTTCGCTAAATTAGGAATTAATACATAATTTGTATCAATTTCTATTAACATTTTACCATAAAACTCAATAAGTGCAAAATTTTATTTTAGCATTTTATAATAATCTTCTCTCCAATTTTTGGTTTTACCATTGCTCCTTATATAATTCAATGATCCATATCTATAATTATCATCATTTAGGATTTCAATTTTTTCTACATCACTTAATGATATCCTCCATACACAACCTTGTAAAATATCACTATCTAATGTAATACATTTATCAAAACTATCCCTTATTTTTTTGCATATATTTAAAAATTCTTTATCTTCTCTATGTATTTCATATTTGTCTGGTCTAACATATGCCTTCAATTCTTCTAAAGTTATATTTTTTTCTTTGAGCAACTTATCAAATTTTTCTTTATCTATAATATTATTAGGAATATAAACATTGTTTAATAAGAAAGAATATCTTCTAAAATCTGTAATAAAAACATCTTTCTTGTCTTTTTTAAAAGTAATTTTAACATCAAATCCTTTGACTGGCTCTCCTTTATGTTTTTGTGGACATATGTTGTTATAGCATTTTACCCAACACCAAATAGGGTATTTAGTATTATATTTATTTTCTATTTGTTTATTCATTTTTTCTAAAACCCATTGATAAGTAGGTCCTGCCTTTTTCATATTAATAAATTTTTCATTACACTCTAAATATCCTTTATTAACTAAATCTTTTAATGCATCAAAAGATTGAAAAGTTACTAATCTCATAATTTACCTCCAATCAACTTTTTCTAAAAAATCTAAAGGACAATTTCCATTTTTAAAACTGATACTAATATGATTTAATGTACTAAAATTCATTGATAGATTGTCATCATATTTAGAAAAATATTCTTTTTGTGAAATTGTTTCATACCATTTTTTATCTAATAATCTATTATCACTATCACTCATATCATATCCGTAAAATATATCAGTTATTTATTTTTGAATTTTTTCATCATTTATATTAATTCTGTAAATATCTTTGTATTTTGCTATTTCATTTATTTTATTACCCAGTTTTTTATATGGTGGATATCTGAAGTTTGTACCATATTTTCCCCTAAAAAAATTTAAAGCATCAATATATTCTTCACGTGTCAAATTAGATTTTCCTTTATATTT
>CAZZNR010000055.1:0-6023 GCA_964655835.1 uncultured Muribaculaceae bacterium
TAGGTGGGGCTTCATAAATATCATAAAAATCAATCTTATAAGTTTTATTAATATTTACGGTTTCAGCAAATCTTCTCAAAAAATTTTCAACAAATTTCTCTTTTATTATTCTAACTTCGCCATATGTTCGGTAATGAGCTAAATCTAACGATTCAGTCATTGCGGCTTCAGTTACTTCTTTTAATAAATAATAGTCTTGTTCACTTGTTGTCGTGTAATTTTGTAATAACATCATCACAGTAATAACGAATAAACCTAATACTATAAGCCAATAACCCCATAAACTTTCTTTCATCTAATCACATCCTTTACGGCCAATCGGTTAATTTTTCTGTTTGGGAAGGATAAACGCCTTTTAAGAATGTTGTTGCTAAACTTCCAACCTCAAATTTTTCAGTTTCATTATTGAAATATTTCCATTTCTTTAATCTAGTATCCTCAAGAGTATCTAAAGTACCTGACTTTTCAGCAAAATATTCCACAAAATAGCTTGTACACTCTTTGCCATTATTTTCTAAACATTTTAGTTTAAAATCATCATATGCTCTCGAACTTTCGGTGCCGGAAAATTCGGCATTATCCAGTTCTTTTCCCCTATTATATTCTTTTATTTCTTTTGCAATAAGTGGATCTATTATAAATGAATATTCTAAAAAATTTTCGTCTGCTCCGGCCCCATCATTATAAATTTTATCACCTTTATTTTTAATTTCATTATCAGCAACTTTACCTTTTATAGTTTCCCAATTACCATAATTTCGATCAGCATTTGGTGTGACATTATTCAAAGCAACCGTACGATAAAAGAATTGTGGTTTAAAAGCATAATCTATATTAGGATCTTCACATTCTAAACAATCTCTTCTGTATAATACTTCAGTATTATCATAAATACATCTATTTAAATAAATATTTTTTTCCAATCTATCTTGAAAATTAACATCTTCTCGAGCTTTAATAAATTTTTCATCATGCTGTTCGATATATTTTTCAGCAGATGTTTGAATATTAGATTTTATTATATTTTTTGAAGATTCATCAGTTGATTTTTCATTTTTTAAATGACCATAATTATTAATTTCAAACCATGTATCATAAACTCCTTCATAGTTTGTAATATCGACATTAAAAACATAGCCAACATAAATATCGCTTTTACCTTCTACTCGTTCAGATTTAGTAATATATCTACCTGATGGAACTAAACTATAATATTCTATAGTAGGTCGGTAATATAAGTCTCTCGTATAGCCAACTTTATAGTCTTTAACTGTATCATATTCATAATTAATACAATAATTTGCTTCTTCATCTCCTTCTAAAAAATCTTTAGCCCCAATACATTTTCCATAAGAAGCACGTATGATACTATTAACAGGAGCACCACTGCTGGCCACTTGATGGATTTCACTATCATAATCTTCATCAAAATTAGGCCAATATTTTAGTATATTTTTTTGAGAAATAGGATCAAGTTTTTCCATTTCCTTTTTTGTAGAAATAACCATAGGTACTTCTTCAACTAAAACCCCGCCTGAATTTTTAAGCTCATCATCATTTTCAGGTTTAACTCTTTGAATATAATAGAAATTTAAATCAGGATCTAAATTATATTTCCAATTATCTTTTATATTTGATTTAACTTCACATTGTTTTTTAAAAGTCTCTAATCTTTGTCTGTCTTCGCGAGCTTCTCTATAATCTGCGTATCTTGAAGCAGTTGAAGGTTTAGGACGGTCTGGTGTAATAGTACCTGGATTACTACAACCACATTTAATTTCTGCATTAGTTGTTTTTGATAAATCAACCCCATCATCAGCAGTAAACCATGTATTTTCATCTGGATGTGTTACAGTCTTGTCTGGATCTCTAGCAGCATATCTAGGTTTAGGACAACTCCATTCATTAGGATCTTCGCCACATGTGTCAGGACAATCTGGTTCAATCCTTTTACATGATGTAAGTTTATCAAGTGCATCATCTAAAGCTCCCGCTTCTTGCCAGTAAGTATATGCTTCTTTTTCTTTTCTAATGGCGTTTTCATAATCTAACTTCCATCTATCTATATCAGTATGGAAATTCCCATATATTTCACCATATACTCGAGGTTGTTGTCCTGGATAAAAGACAAAGAATTGACCACTATTTGCTACTGTAGTACCAGGATAAGATATATCTAATTCTTCACTAGTATATAAATTACAATAATCATTTTCACTATTTACACTTTTATGAGCATCAATGGTTACTGTTTCATCTATTTTTTTTAAATATTCATTATCAGTATAATTATTCACTTTATCAAAATCAGTTTTCTTATCATCAATATCATATAATCCACTATTATAATTAGTTTCGGCTTTATTGATAAAACTCATTATTCGATCTATTGAAGGCTGTTTTATTTTAGATTCACTCATACTGCCATCTTCACGGCATTCATCAGCTAATTTAATATAATCTTCTAATTCACAATTTTCCAAGTAATAACTTATTGCTTGTTCATCATCTAAATATTCCGGATCAACATTACAGCATTTTTGAACATACTCGTATGGTTTCAATTCGGCATTACCAAATTTATATATTTGTTTACCGTCTTCAACGGTTGCATTACACATTAAAGGCATAGATATATCAACATCTAATATAGCTTTTTGAGGTGTTGTAGGTGCCATAAGAATCATTCTTTGATAGTAATTATCACTTTTACTAACTTTTAATACTGCCAAATTATCACTATCTAATATATGATATTTTTCATATTCAATGGTCACTTTAACTTTAGATTCATCTACAAATTTTGTTTTATCACCTGTTAACTCAATTGAAAATTCAAATTTATCTTCTTTTACATTAGGTAAAATATTAGGTCCTAATTCTAATCCATCTAATGGTTTGAAAGTAACATTTTCATTGTCAATATTTATTGTATTAATTTTAAAATGTGGGTTTGTTTTTTCGTAACCCTCTTTATTAAATTTCTTTAAACCTTCTATTACGAATGGAATAGTTTTAGTAAAGTTATCTCCATCATACACCGTTTTAATACCTTCACTTTTAGTATTCATAGTTACTTTGAAAGATATTGGTGATGAATGTTTTTCACCAATTATTTCTTTACATGATTTAATACCATTACTGATTGCTGTTGCTTTTTCTTTTGCTGAATATTTCGCCGAATAACAATCTTTACAAGTCAAAAGAGCTTCACAATACCATCTCTGAGCAATTTTAAAATTTTCTAAATGTTTACCAGTTGTATTAATTCTTGGCGATTGACTTATAGCTCCATTTTTAGTTTCAAATTGTTTAGCAATATATGCAAATTCTAATTTCTCGCCCTTTTTCCTAATAGAATAGTCAAATCTATTAGTTAATGCTCTCATAACAACATTTATAATTTGGCGATACTCATTATAAGCACGATCCTCTGTATAATTTTGGGGCGGGTTTAATAAAAACACTACTTCATTTATATATAATTGATATGCTTTAGCTATAGCTCGATCATAATCCATATTTTCTTGTGATTTTGTT
Organism: uncultured Muribaculaceae bacterium; assembly: GCA_964655835.1. Classification (GTDB taxonomy): domain Bacteria; phylum Bacillota_I; class Bacilli_A; order RF39; family UBA660; genus DUUS01. The sequence goes on from CAZZNR010000055.1 coordinate 3,541, forward strand.
GTATCAATAATATTAAATGGCCTAGCATACCTTAATGAAACATGTTGCTTTTTTGTATCTACTGGAGCATCTCTGTTTGGATCAATACAAAACATTTGTTGTTTATTATCTGCTGCATTAACATAATAATTTTGAATTAAAAAGCCGCCATTATTTTTATATAATAATCGCGAAGAAAAAGGAAACCCAAATATTTTAGCTTTATAAGCAGGAGCAAGTTCACAATAACCGCCTTCAATTTTTTTGTCAAAACAAATATCAGCTTTAACTTCAATATTAATTACTATTAAACAAAAGAATAAGAATAATATATATTTTATAATTTTCATAGGTCTCTCCTTTTTCTAATAATTATAATTATGGCAGCTGTTAAACTGATAGCAATCGCACCACTTATAAAATAAATATAATTATCAGTAACAAAATCTAAAATACCCTCTTTATTATCCTTTTCTTTTTTTTCTTTTTCTATTGCAGCCTTATTCATTTCATATATTTTCCCATATAATTCATGTTCCGAAAGATTTAAATCTTCTTTAATATACTTTTGACAAAAATTATTATTTTCTAAACCTTCACATACACTGTATTCACTATATATATTAAACTTAGGTTTTGTAAAAACAAATGTTTTTAATATTTCACCTTTACATCCGTCTAAATTTGAATGTATATTAAAAGTGTATTTTATAATATCTGAAATGTTATCAGTTTCAGATTTATAAACTCCTTTATCAGTTTTATCATAAAAGATATTTACTTTTTCGGTGTTATAATCATTAGTCTGAGTTATATATATATCATCTGTAATATTATAAACGCCAAAAACAAATATTGCTTTCGTTATTTTGCGAACCTTCGTTTCCCCTGAATCAGGATCAACATATTCATGATCTTCTTCGGTTTCGTTAATTTTATAATTGGCCGTAATTTTTCCAGCTATTTCAAGTAAATTGGCTTTCTCTTTATAGGTGCATTTTGTTTCAACGGCATTTACTTTAACAGTACCGATAAATATTGTTACTAAAAGAACAAATACTACCTTAAATATGTTATTCATATTTACACTCCTTCATTATTATGTATAGTATATCATAAACTTTTTTTTTTTAAAACATTATTATTAAAAATGTGATAAAATTATAAAGATAAGGAGAATAAAGATGATAAAAACAACTCTAAGAAAATTTGTTTATGCCTTAATAATAGCATTAACTATTGCAATATTATATAGTAGTACTGTAAAAACCATAAATGTTAAAGAATATGCCATAATAAATAATAAAATTAATATTAACCATCATGGTTTAAAAATAGTTCATTTTTCTGACTTACATTATGGAACTTTAATTAAAATAAAAGACTTAAAGAAAATAGTTCAAGAAATTAATTTATTTACCCCTGATGTTATAATTTTTACTGGTGATTTAATTGATAAAAACTATAAAATGAGCGACCAAGATATGACTAATTTCTTAAAAGAATTTAATCAAATAAATGCTAAAATAGAATGTTATTTAATTAAAGGTAATCATGATTATAATGATACTTTTGACAAATTAATAGATCAAACAACTTTTAAAGTTTTAAAAAATGAATTAGCATTATTCTATTATCAAGACCAAATACCTATAAATATAATTGGGTTAGAAAGTAAATTAGAAAATAAATTAGATATTGCTAAAGCTTTTAGTAATTATAATGAAGCATATTATACCATCTTGCTTACTCATGAACCTGATACGGTTTTAGATTTTACTCAAAAAGTTGATTTAATCTTGGCAGGACACTCTCATAATGGGCAAATTAAAATACCTTTTATGGGAGCAATATATACTCCTATCGGAGCTAAAACTTATTATGATGAAAAATATATTTTAGATAAAGGCACTATGTATATAACAAGCGGTTTAGGAACTAGTAAATTCCCTATTAGGTTATTTAACCCTCCCTCATTTAACTTTTATCGTTTATATAATAGCTAACAAATAAAAGCTCTTTTCATATAATAAAATGAAAGGAGCTTTTATTATGTATTATCCAAATATACCAAGAAATACTGATGACCGATTTTTTTTAGTCCCTTTTTTATTAGGGGGGTTAGGGGGAGCTGCTATAGCTTCCGCCGCTCGACCTCGACCAGTATATGTTAATCCACCAGTATATTATCCTCCTTATCCTTATGGATATAATTATTATGGTGGTTATTACAATAATCCTTATTATTATCGTTAATGAGTATCATCTTGATACTTTTTTTATGTTCAAAACTAAACCAATTAAAATCATATAGGAAATCAAATTACTTCCTCCATAACTTATAAAAGGTAAAGTTATACCGATAATTGGCATTAATCCGATATTCATTAAGACATTAATGGAAAATTGAATAATCAATAATAATACAATTGGAAAAATTAAATGTTTATTATAATCATAGCGCTTAATAATTAAATGGATTAAAGCAAAATATGATAGTAAAA
>CAZZNR010000056.1:0-5662 GCA_964655835.1 uncultured Muribaculaceae bacterium
TTTGCTTTTTAACCAAAAAGTCGACTTATATAGTGGGCCATGGAGTTATAAATATGGTTATGAAAGAAAAAATATTATAAAAAGATTAATAGATTTAATTAAAAACGAATCTCCTATAAGCGAAATAATATCATGTTTATTTTCTAAAACTTTATCAGATAAACAAATTCATATTTTAAAAACTATAGGCCTTTGTTATGTTAATAAACTTATAGAAGAAGAAAAAGATTTTCCCCAACTTGAAGTTTATAATATAATTCAAAAAAGTAAAACAAAAAAATTATAGTATATATTTAACTATAATTTTTTATTTTGGTTAATTTTAAATTGGTTTTTTGAATAGTATTTATTAAAGGATTTTCTTCTAATAAGATAAGATAATCTATTTGTTTATGAAAACTAGGCTTACTGTTAATAAAGATATTAGCAAGTTTATTTTTAATACTTAAGTAAATTGGTAAATATGCTGGGTTAAAACTATTTTTTAACTTAAAAGCTAAATCAAAATTAGAGAGTAAATTAATAGCGTCTTTGGTCGTCATATAATTATTTAAATTTTTAATCAAACCAACAAAATCATTAGTAAAATATAATTTTTCTAATTCTTTTTCCTTAAATAATAACTCAAAGAATTTTACGATATTTATTTCTTCTTTATAACTGATATATTTAGGGTTAAAATATTTAATATTTAACATTTCAGTGTAGCCTTCGTTAAAAGCATTTCCTAAAGTACCATTTTGGCTAAAATCAAGAAATCCGGTTTTTATTATATTGGTTTCTTGATCGTAATAAGCACTAGCCATATGAATAAATTCATGACTTAATGAAGAATTAGAGGTATAGGTTATTTTGTTGGCACTGGTTAAATAAGTGCCGGCTAATCCTCTTAAATATAACATAATTTTTTTATTAATTTCGACATTACTAATATTTCGGTATAAGTTATCTAGGCATTCTTTACTAAGATTATATTTTAAAATATTAGTACATTTTTCTAATACTTCTGGTATAGTTATATTTGATGGAACTTCCTTTAAAGTTTCTTTTGGTTTATCAAGTGAAAAATTATTAATGATAGTCTTTTTAGTTTTATTTTGAAAAACATAATTAGTTAAGCCATTAACAATCAAAAAAGGTGCAAGATAGTTAATTACGATGTTATCCATAATAATCACTCCTTTAGGGCACCTATTATATATATAATTATGAAAAAGTCAATTATTATTGGCAATTAAACTCATAAAAGCTTTTTCTAGATTATAATTATAGTATTCCTTTTTAATAATATCGATATCTTTAGTATAACTTTCAAGGGTTTCAATATTAATAACACAAGCTTTATGTTTAAGGTAATTTATTTGTTGATCATATTTTTTAAAACTTAATCGGCCAGTTACTTCACTAAAATTATAACCACTTAATAATTCGGTCATAAAATCAGTAGTAGTACCATCGTTACCTTGACCAATTTCTTCATAATCAAGACCTAATACTTCATAACCAGTTATTTCATTAACTAAATTAGCACAATTATTAGCTAATTTATTTAGTTCATTAGATAAATTAGGCTTAGAATTATAAATAACTCTTCCCGATGAATGTAATGTTACATAAGCAAATATTTCTTGATAGTATTTGGTTTGCCAAAAAATTAAAGCTCTTGTTTCTGGCTCGCTTCCTAAACTTTTTCCAGGAAAATATGCCATTTTATTAGATGAAGGCTCTAATACTACGGTACTGTTTAATTGATATCTTTTAAAATTTAAACCTGAATTTTGTGAAGGCATATTACGATTTAAATCAACTCCATTTAAATTCGCTTTATTATAATTAAAATCGATTTGTTCTTTATTTTGATATAAATAAGTATTTCTATTTTTAATAATATTAGACCCCTTTATAGCTAAATCATATCCATCAGGATTAGCAACTGGTAAAACAATTAATTTATAATTATTTAATATATTTTTAATTGTTTTATTACTATTTTCATAATCATTTATTAAATTAATAACAAATTTAGTTATAAATAGGGGATTAGCTATTTCTGAACTATGTAAACCAGCTTCAAACATGATAATTTTTTCTCCTTGACCAATAATTAGCGAATAAATATTACGATTGTCAATTGAATGCCCAATTATATCTAAATTAACCATCTTAGAATTATTTAATTTTAAATATATATTTTCTAATTCTTCATAACTTAAAACTTTATCAAAATCATATACGATATTTTGATATGCTTTATTTGTTGTTATTTTTTGGGGTTTAAAGTTAATTGCTTTAAGATAATCATTTTTATCCATACCTTTGGTAAAATAGATAACATCATCTCGATTACTTTCGGCTGTTTTTAATATTGGATTATTATCAGAGCCGTATTTTAGATTAAAATAATCTTTTATTAAATAAGATATAAATATTATTACTATAATTATAAATAATAATTTAATGATTTTTTTCATAAATATCTCCTAAATATATTTTATCAAAATATATTATATTTATATAGATTTAAATTAAATTTACATTATTAAGTATCTCTTCTTTTATTTTACTTATAATAATAATGGTGATTAAGATGGACTCAATATGGATGAAAGATTATTATGATAAAAATTTACCCAGTATTGATAATGATATAAATACTCCCGTTTTAATTATTGGGGGAGGATTAGCTGGATTAATGTGTGCCTATCACTTTATGAAAGCAAAGATTGACTTTATTTTAGTTGATAGTAAAAAGTTAGCTAGCAGTGTTAGTGCTAAAACAACTGCCCAAGTTACCTATGCTCACAGTAATTTTTATGATGATATTATTAAAAAGCACGGTATAAAAAAAGCTGAGTTATATTTAGAATCACAATTAGCTGGTTTTAAAATTATGAAAAATATAATTAAAAAAGAAAATATTGCTTGTGATTATAAAGAAGAAAGTACCATAATAGGAGCTTATTTGCCCAAAAATATTAAAATATTAGATAATTTACAGATGATATTAAATAAATATAATTTAAGTAAAGTAATTAATGATGATGATAATTTAATTCCTAGCAAAAAGTATGTTGAGGTACCCAATCAATTTATCATCAATCCTATAAAATATTTAATGAGCATTATTGATATATTAATTGATAATAAGATCAAACTTTATGAATATTCCCAAGTAACTAAAATAACTAAAAAAAATAAGCATTATGAAGTAATTATTAATGATAAATGCAAAATAAATGCTGGTAAGATTATTATGGCTTGTCATTATCCTATTATTAATCCCGATAATTTATATTTTACTAAAATTTATCAAAGTAAATCATACTCAATTGCATTTAAAACTAATATAAAATTAAAAGCTAATTATTTATCTTTAGATGATCCATATTACTATTTTCGAACTCTTGATGATAATACTTTAATAATTGGAGGAAGTGATCATTATACAGGAATTAATAATGATATTAAAAAATGTTATGATAATTTAATACTTAAAATTAACCAAATAGATAAAAAGGCTAAAATATTATCTAAATGGTTTACTGAGGATTGTATGGTTATTGATTCACTTCCTTATGTAGGAACCTATTCTAAAAAACATCAAAATATTATTTTAATAACTGGTTTTCAAAAATGGGGTTTTACTAATAGTCATATTGCCGCTAAAAATGTTACTAATATGATGTTAAATAAACCTTATGATCATTTATATAAGACTAGTCGTAATACCTTATTCAAAGATTTGAAAAGTACTTTTAGAATGTTAGTTCATAGTGTTAATGGTTTAGTATTAAGTAGGTTATTTATTTCTAAAAGTGATTTAAATAGTATTAAAATTGGTAGTAGAAAAGTAGTAAGATGTCGTAATACTAATGTTTTAGTCTTTCGCGAAAGTCAAGATGAATATATCTTTTTAAAAAATAAATGCACTCATTTAGGATGCTCTCTTATTTGGAATGATATCGATAAAGTATGGGAATCTAAATGTCACGGTTCAATATTTAATCCTTATGGAAAAGTAATTTATGGTCCAGCGATTAAAGATTTAGAAAAATTATTTTAATTAACTTTATATTTTCTAGGTTATTAAAGGAAAAAGCCCCATTTTAAGTAAATATGTGATATAATAGACATATATATTTGAGAGGAGTAAATATAATGTTTAAATTAAATGAATATGTTGTATATATTCGTAATGTCTGTCAAATAGCTAAAGTAGATACTAAAAATAAATATTATACTCTCATGCCAGTAGATGATGAATCTTTAACTATTAAAATACCTTTTGATAATGATAAAGTTAGAGGATTGATATCTAAAAAAGCCGTCGAAACCATAATTAAAAAAATTCCCGAAATTGAACTTATTGATTTTAAAAATGATAAGATGGTTGAACATGAGTATAAAAAATTATTATACTCTAATGATCATGAAAACTTAATTAAAATCATTAAAACAACCCACTTACGTAATAAGGATCGGATTGATAATAATAAAAAAGCAAGTGAAAAAGATAGTAATTTCTTTAACTTAGCCGAAAAACTCTTATATAATGAATTTGCAGTTATTTTAGGAAAGACTTATGACGAAACTAAAAATTTTGTTATAAATGAAGCAAATAAAATCAATACTAAAAAGTAAAGATTAATATCTTTACTTTTTATTTGTTACCTCTTCGTGAATTATACCTTGCTTGGGCATTATTTTTATTAGAATTTTGTTTTTTGTAATTTTTAAAATTTCTTTTATAATTATTATTGAATTTATTATTTTTATTGGGTTTTTTTGTTACTACTGGAGGTTCTCCTGTTAAGCTAATTTCTTTAATTGTGTTTTTTCCTGATAAAATATCAATTAAAACAGAAATCAATTTTTCTGAATTATATTTAGCTAATAAATCATTACATATATCTTTAGTTTTAGTAATATCTATTTTTGATAATTTATCGATAATTATATTTTCTATATAATCTTTTTTAGCATTAATTAATTCTTCATTAGTGGGCATATCTTTAGCATTGATCTTAAAATTTGTTTCTTTCTCAATTTTTTTAATATGACTCAATTCAATTTCTTTAATAAAAGAATAAGAAATTCCTTGTTTAAAAGCTCTTCCTGTTCTACCAATTCGATGAATATAGAATTCTACTTCTTGAGGTAAATCAAAATTATAAACATGTGATATATCATTTATATCTAATCCTCTTGCGGCAACATCTGTTGCTACTAATAAAGATATTTCTTTATTTTTAAATTTTCTCATTACAGCATTTCTTTGTTGTTGGGATAAATCACCATGTATTCCGACCGATTTATAACCGCATTTATTTAAAGCTTCGTTTAATTCATCAACTCTTTTTTTAGTTCTTCCAAATATTAATGCTGATGCTGGTTTTTCGATATCTAAAATATTAATTAACGTAGAAAATTTTTGATTTTCTTTCATAATAATATAATATTGTTCAATATTAGTAGGACTATTCTCTTTATCTTTAACACTTATAAATTCATAATTATTCATAATTGTTTTACTTAATGTTAATATTTGTTTAGAAATAGTTGCACTAAATAATAATGTTTGTTTATCTTTAGGTATTCTTTTATTAATAGTAGTAATATCTTCTTTAAAACCTTCTTTAAGCATTTCATCGGCTTCATCTAA
>CAZZNR010000057.1:0-5431 GCA_964655835.1 uncultured Muribaculaceae bacterium
CAGCAATTTCAAACATGATTTTGCCTTCCTTAACTACTGCTACCCATTCTTTTACATCCCCTTTACCTTTTCCTTGACGAGTTTCTAAAGGTTTAGCTGTTCTTGCTAAATGAGGGAAGATATTAATCCATACTTTTCCGCCCCTCTTCATATAACGAGTCATCGCAATACGAGCAGCTTCAATTTGACGATTATTTAAATATCCGCCTTCTTTAGCTTGAAGACCATATTCCCCAAATTCCAGTTTTAAATTCCCTTTAGATTTACCTTCATATTTAATTAAATGAGGTTTACGATATTTGGTTTTTTTCGGCATTAGGGCCATCTTGATTACCTCCCTTATTTATCTTTTTATCAGGAAGTATTTCTCCTTTATATATCCATACTTTAACCCCAATTTTACCATAAGTTGTATCTGCTTCACTTGTTGCATAGTCAATATCAGCTCTTAGAGTATGAAGCGGTACTGTACCTTCAGTATAACCTTCAGTACGAGCCATTTCAGCTCCCCCAAGACGACCTGAAACCGCTGTTTTTATCCCTAAAGCTCCCGCTTTTATAGTTGCTCTAATAGCTCTTTTTTGGACATTACGAAAATTAGCTCTATTTTCAATTTGTTTAGCAATTGAATCAGCAACTAATTTAGCATTTAAATCGGGTTTCTTTTCTTCAATAATAGTTATATAAACATCTTCATTGATAATTTTTTTAATTCTATTTCTTAATTTTTCAATGTCTTTTCCACCTTGACCAATTATAACTCCTGGTTTAGCAGTATAAATTTTAATATCACAACGATTTTTCTTTCGTTCAATAATAACTTCACTAACCGCCGCATCTTTTAAATTAGTAAATAAATATTCGCGGATTTTGATATCATTGTTTAAAAACTTTTGATAATCTTTTCCAGCAAACCATTTACTTTGCCATTCTTTATTAATTCCAAGTCTTAATCCATTAGGATTTACTTTTTGTCCCATATCTTAAGCCTCCTTACCATCACTAACTTTAATAGTTATATGACTAGTTCTTTTATCTCTTCGATCAACTTTTGTTCTTGAACCAAATTTGATTCTTTTTAAAATAGGCCCAGGATTAATAAAGCATTCCGATATCACTAGTTCATCTTTATTCATTTCTAAATTATTAGTTGCATTAGCAACTGCCGAATTTAAAACTTTGATAATTAGACGACTTGATTTGGTATTAGTATTTTTTAAAATAGCTGTTGCGGTTTTAATATCTTTTCCTCTAATTAAATCAAGAGTCATTCTTGCTTTACGAGGTGCAACCATAGCCGTTTTATGTTTTGCATATGCTTCCATCTATAATCCTCCTATTTTTTCCCTGAATGGCCACTAAATTTACGAGTTAAAGCAAACTCACCCAGTTTATGTCCAACCATTTCTTCAGTAATATATACTGGTATAAATTCACGACCATTATGAACTGCTATTGTATGACCAATAAATTCTGGGAAGATAGTCGAACGACGAGACCAAGTTTTAATTACTACTTTTTTTCCGTTTTCGTTTAAAGTTTTTACTTTTTTCTTTAGGCTTTCATCAGCGAAAGGTCCTTTTTTTAAACTTCTTGTCATTTTCTTATCCTCCTATTTCTTATTTTTACGACTAATAATTAAGTCGCTTGATACTTTCTTGTTTTTACGAGTTTTATATCCTAAAGCTGGTTTACCCCAAGGGGTAACTGGAGCTTTCATTCCAATACCAGTTTTTCCTTCACCACCACCATGAGGGTGATCATTTGGATTCATTACTGAACCACGAACCGTTGGTCTAATTCCAAGATGTCTTGAACGTCCAGCTTTACCAAGCTTAACAAGTTCATGTTCTTCGTTACCAACTTCTCCAATAGTAGCCATACAATTACCTAAAACTTTTCTAGTTTCTCCTGATCCAAGTCTAATAATGACATATTTTTCTTCACGACCTAGAATTTGAGCACTCGTACCAGCACTTCTTGCTAGTTCGCCACCCTTACCAGGTTTTAATTCAATATTATGAACAACTGTACCAACTGGTATATTTTTAATCATCATTGCATTTCCAACTTTGATATCACAAACTTCGCCAGCTACTACTATCATATCTACTTTTAAATTTTTAGGTGCTAAAATATATCTTTTTTCACCATCTTTATAATTTAATAAAGCGATATTAGCACTTCTATTAGGGTCATATTCGATTGATACTACTCTTGCAGGGATAACTAATTTATTTCTTTTAAAATCGATTAAACGATATTGTCTTTTTGCCCCACCACCAATATGCCATACAGTAGTTCTACCTAAATTATTACGTCCTCCCGATTTTTTAACTTTTTTTAAAAGGGTTTTTTCTGGTTTTTTAGCTGTTAATTCATTATTAGCTAAAGTGGTCATTCCTCTACGACCTGGTGTTGTTGGTTTATATTTTTTAATTGCCATGATATTCACCTACATTTCTATAGTTTGGCCATCAACTAATGTTACAATAGCCTTCTTATATGTTTTTGTTAATCCGGTATATTTACCTACTCTTTTTTTCTTAGGTTTAGTATTAAGAGTATTAATACTTTTTACTTTGACACCAAAAGCTTTTTCAATAGCAAGTTTTATTTGCGTTTTATTAGCTCTTTTATCAACTTTAAAAACATATGTTTTTCCATCTTCTGCTAATGCTGAAGATTTTTCAGTAATTACTGGTGAATAAATAATATTTAAATCCATTATTTAAGCACCTCCTCTATATGTTTTAAAGAAGCTTCATCTATTACTACTTGATCAGCATGAATTAAATCATAAACATTTATTTCATTTACCATAATAACCGCAACGTTATCTAAATTTCTTGTTGCCATATAAATGTTTTCAGCATCTCCACTAGTAATAAATAATACTTTGCCACTTAAATTAAGTTTAGCCATTAATGCTTTAGCTTCTTTTGTTTTAAGACTTGTTAACTCTAAAGAATCAACTATTTTAATTGCTTTTTCATTTGCTTTAATAGATAAAGCACTTTTAAGAGCAAGTAGTCTTTCTTTTTTATTAATTTTAAATGTATAACTTCTTGGTGTTGGTGCAAATGCTACCCCACCTTTTCGATAATGTGGTGCTCTAATTGATCCTTGACGAGCATTACCAGTACCTTTTTGACGATACGGTTTTCTTCCTCCACCAGATACTTCCGCACGAGTTTTAGCTTTTTGCGTTCCTTGTCTGATTGAATCAAGTTGTAATTTAATCATCTTTTTTACTGAATTTTGATTAGCTTCAATACCAAAAACATCATCATTTAATTTTATATCTTTTATTTTTTCACCTTTAAGGTTAATAATATCTATTTTTGCCATTTTAACACCTACTTACTTTCCTCTTCATTAAGATTTTCAGTATTATCTTCAGTAGTTTCTGTAATTACTTCTTCAACCATATCTTCAGTTTTAGATTCTTCAACATGTTCATCGATTATTTCATCAACCACATCTTCATTTACTTCTTCTGTTTCAACAATTTCTTCATAAGAAATTAATTCAAACTCTTCTTTTTTACCACCTTTAATAGCTTCTTTAATTGTTACTAAAGAATTTTTGGCTCCGGGAATATTACCACTTACTAATATATAATTTAATTCATTATCAATTTCGATAATAGTCAAATTTTGAATAGTAACCGTTTCAGCACCCATATGGCCAGATAATTTTTTACCTTTTAATACTCTCATTGGTCTCATCGGTCCTCTTGAACCTGGTCTTCTATGATATCTAGATCCATGAGTTTCTGGTCCTCTTGAGAAATTATGGCGTTTTATAACTCCTGTAAAACCTTTCCCTTTTGAAGTTCCAGTTACATCAACTTTTTCTCCAACTTCAAATATGTCTGCTTTTATTGTGCTTCCTAGTTCATAATTTTCAGGATTAGATACTTTAATTTCCTTTAAGAAGCGCTTAGGAGAGACATTTGCTTTTTTAACATGTCCTAATTCTGCTTTAGTTGTACGTTTTTCTTTTTTATCTATAGCACCTAATTGAATAGCATTATAACCATCAGTGTCAACTGTTTTTATTTGAGTTATTACATTAGGTTCTACACTTACAACTGTAACAGGAATAACTTTTCCATCTTTAGTAAATTTTTCGGTCATACCGATTTTACGTCCTAAGATTCCTTTCATTTTACTTCCTCCTCATTTTCTATTTTTTAGTTAGTTTTGATTTCGATGTCAACACCACTTGGTAAATCCAAATGAGTTAAAGCATCCATTGTTTCCTTACTAGGATTTTTTATATCAATAAGTCTCTTGTGAGTACGCATTTCAAATTGTTCACGAGAATCTTTATACTTATGTACCGCTTTCAATACAGTATACTTTTGTATTTCTGTAGGTAGTGGTACAGGACCAGAGATATCTCCACCTGTTCTCTTAACAGTATCAACAATTTTAATTGCTGCAGCATCTAGAACTTTATGATCATATGCTTTTAGTTTGATTCTTACTTTTGACATTTACATGTCCTCCTTCCGTTTACATCTAGTATAAACTTGACTCCGTAACAAATATCCCGAAATCTAGGTTTAGTTAACAACTTATCCTAGAGTATCGGCAACCTCGCACATCTAAGCCAGTCAAACCAATAATCATTATAACAATAATATATATGTATTGCAACTGCTTTTCTCTAAAAAAAAAAGAAAATTATCTTTTTTTACAATCATTTTCTTTTTGAGAAGGTTCTAAGCCTAATAATTTTCTATAATAATCAATACTTTTATATAAGGCATCTCTTTCCTCGATTAATGTTCCCAACCTTTCATTATCAAGTCCCTCATTAGTTTCCATTAAATCAGAAATAGCGTCTTCTAAATAACAGCACTCTTCCTCAACAACTATTAATATATTCAATATATTGTCTTCTGCTTTCATTTCATCACTCTTTTCTCTTCGATAAAATATAATAACACAAAATATTATATTTACAAGCCCTAAAAATATGATTGTAAACTATTTAAAAAAATGTTATCCTACTCATTGAGAAGGATGGTTTTTAATGGACACAATATTTAAAAAATATGAATCAGAAGTAAGATCTTATTGTCGTAGCTTTCCTAAAGAATTTAATTATGCTAAAGGATCGATAATAAAAGATACTAAAGGTGAGGAATATATTGATTTTTTTTCAGGAGCTGGGGCTCTTAATTATGGCCATAATAATGAATTTATCAAATCAAAAATTATCGAGTATTTAAATAATGATGGCATCATGCATGCGCTTGATATGTACACCACTGCCAAAAAAGACTTTATTGAATATTTTGAAAAAGAATTATTAGAACCAAAAGGATTTAATTATAAAATTCAATTTACCGGCCCAACTGGGACTAACTCAGTTGAAGCAGCACTAAAATTAGCCCGTAAAGTTAAAAAAAGAAATA
>CAZZNR010000058.1:0-5416 GCA_964655835.1 uncultured Muribaculaceae bacterium
ATCTATTTGTTTTGTTTCTAATTCAGCTTGAGCAAAAGTTGTATAACATTCATTACACCATAAAGCTGGACTTTCACTACGATATACTTTATTTTTAGCTACCAAATCTAAGAAAGATATTTGGCTTATTTTAGTCGATAATGGACTGACAGTTTGATATAAAAGATTCCAATCAGTACTAATTCCTAACTTATTAAATAATTTTTTAAACTCTAGTTCATATTTTTCAATTACTTCATAACAAAATTTAGTAAATTCTTCGCGTGATAATTCATGGGCTTTTTTACCAATTTCTTTTTCTACTAGTCTTTCACTAGCAAGGCCATTATCATCAAAACCAAAAGGATAAAAAACATTGTAACCTCTTAATCTTTTATAACGAGCTATCATATCAAGTTGGGAATAACCAAAAGTTGTCCCTATATGAATTTTTCCACTAACAGTAGGAGGTGGCACATCAATTGAATAAAGCTCTTTTTCGTTTTTTATAAACTTATAAATTTCATTATCTTGCCAATATTTTAACCACTTTTCTTCTTTTTCTTTAAAATTATATTTTTTATCTAACATTTTGAATCCTCTTTTCTATATAATCATTTACTTTGTTAAAATAAACTTGATATATTTCCTTATTATCTAATTTTTGATATATTTTATTTATATAATTATTATCTTTTAATATTTTTAAAGAATAATCATAATTTAAATCAAATACAAAAGCAAGTAATAAGATTAAATAATCTCCTTTAGTATTAACATCGCTATATAATATAATTTTTTCTTTGCTAAAATCTTGTTGAACTTTTAATGATATTGAATTCTGATTATCATTATATTTAATATTATTAATTGACCTTAAAAATAAGATATCAATTTTATCAGCATCTCTTACTAATTTAGAAAATTTATTACATTTAGAAGGTAAATTATATTTATTATGATGATATATTGCTTCATATATAATTTCTTTTTCTTCATCATTATTATTAAATTTATCAATTAGATTGTTATTTTTTAATACTTTTACGCCATGATTAGCATGATCAAAATCATTATTACTATAGTTACCGGTTAATTTCCATTCATCAAATCTCCCAATATCATGAAGTAGACCAATTTGCTCAGCTAATTTAATATCTTTTTTTGACCATTTTAACTTTTTAGCAATATTTTTACTTATTAATGCTACTCTTTTACTATGTAACTCTTTTAATATAATACCATCTTCCTTATTATAAGAATCAACATATTTCGCAAATTCTTTATAAATATTCCCACATCCCTTTTGTAAAAAAAAAATTATAAAATATAAGGGCGAAAAGACCGCGGTACCACCTTATTTTTATAACTATTGTTATTCTCTAATATTTAACGCATATTAACGTTTTTTCTCCATTGCAACCTTCTTATCCAATTATTATTAGATTTCACCAAACTCTAACTCTCTATAAACAATATCGATAATACTCCTCAATATCACAGAAACTTAAATTTATTATATATTATATAGGTTTAATAATCAACATAATCTTGCTAATTAGATTATTTTAAAGTATAATTTATATAAGAATAAAATAGGAGGTTCTATGAGCGAAGAATATGTAAATGAAACGCCTGCTGTTCTTGATGAAGTTCAGTTAGCTAGTCTTAACACTAATTTAGTAACCTTCAATTATGAAGAAACTCCTATTACGGAAATAGTTAATGCTATAATTATTGATGCTATCAAAAAAGGCGCATCAGATATTCATTTTGATCCTAGTGAAGATGGTTTAAAAATTCGAATTAGAATTGATGGTACTTTATTTGATTATAGTCTTGTTCCGCCATATGTTCAAAAAAATATGATTACCAGAATAAAAATTATTGCGGGAATGAATATTACGGAATCAAGAATCCCTCAAGATGGAGCAATTAAAAATAACTTAGAAAAAAAGCAAGTTGATTTACGGGTATCGAGTTTACCTACTAATATTGGCGAAAAAATTGTTATTCGGATATTAGATTATAGTAAAAGTTCAGCTGGAATTGAAAATTTAGGGTTTAATAATACTAATTTAGAAAAAGTAAAAGATATAATTAGTAGCCCTAATGGTATTATTTTAGTAACAGGTGCTACCGGAACTGGTAAGTCAACAACCGTTTATTCAATTCTACAAGTATTAAATACCGAAGATCGAAATATTATTACGGTTGAAGATCCGATTGAAATGAATATAGAAGGTATTAATCAAGTTCAAGTAATTTCTGATATTGGTCTTGATTTTGCTACTGTTTTACGTAGTGTTTTAAGACAAGACCCTGATATTATAATGATTGGTGAAGTAAGAGATGATGAAACAGCAAGAATTGCTGTCAGAGCAGCCATAACAGGACATTTAGTTCTTTCTACTATTCATACTAATACTTCCCTTAATACCATTGAAAGATTACTTGATATGAGTGTTGAAAGATATTTATTAGGATCAGCCATATCGGGTATTATATCTCAAAAACTAGCTCGCAAATTATGTGCGCGATGTCGAGGTTCAAGACCAACTAATCAATATGAAAAGAAAATATTTAAAAGAGCTCTTAATATTGATGTTGATAATATTTATACTCCGGTTGGCTGTAATGATTGTAATGCTGGTTATAGAGGCCGAATTGCTATTCATGAAGTATTAAAAATAAATCAAGATATCCAAGATGCTATTACGCAAAATATGCCAAAAGATCAACTAAGAAAATTAGTATATTCATCAGGG
Source organism: uncultured Muribaculaceae bacterium (assembly GCA_964655835.1). Classification (GTDB taxonomy): domain Bacteria; phylum Bacillota_I; class Bacilli_A; order RF39; family UBA660; genus DUUS01. The sequence goes on from CAZZNR010000058.1 coordinate 2,748, forward strand.
ACAATAACTATGCTGCAAGATGGACTTGCTAAAGTTGTTGAAGGAGAAACTACTTTTGAAGAAATTATTAAGTTAATAGATTTAGAAGATGACTTAGGTTCAAATACTAATTTAGGTTTAGAAAATACTCTTCAAGATAGTATTCTAACTAACCAAAATAATGAATATGAATTATTAGAATTTTAAAAATAAAAATTAGAATTGTTATTCTAATTTTTATTTATTTGGTTCATAACTTCACAGGCAAAATTATCATTTCTTTTTTCAATTCCTTCGCCTACTTCATAACGAATCATTTTATTAACTTTACCCCCATTATTTTTAACATAAGTCTCTACATCAATGTTATTATCTTTAATAAATGGCTGACTAACTAAACAAATATCTTTAAAAAATTTATTTATTTTTCCGACTACCATTTTTTCAGCTATTTCAACTGGTTTTCCTTCTTTAACAGCTTCTTCAGTGAAGAATTTTTTTTCGGTTTCAATAACTTCTTCCGGAACATCTTCCTTAGATAAGTATTGAGGACGCATAGCGGCAGCTTGCATAGCAACATCTTTAGCAACTTCTTCATTAGTATTTTCAAGGATTGTTAGAACCGCAATTTTACCACCCATATGAAGATAATTTCCAAATACTTCATTATCGGTTTTTTCGACTATTTCAAATCTTCTTAAAGATATTTTTTCTCCTATTTTTGCTGTTTTAGCAATAATGTATTCATTAATAGTACCATGATTACAATCTATTTCTAAAGCTGCTTCAATAGTCTTGGCATTAGATTTTAATATAGCTTTACCAATAATTTCAAACATATCAGTAAACTCTTCATTTTTACTAACAAAATCTGTTTCACTATTAATCTCTAAAATAACAGCTTTATTATTATCAACAAAAATATTTGCAAGACCTTCAGCTGCAATTCTTTCAGCTTTCTTAGTAGCACTAGCGACACCTTTTTCTCGTAAATACTTAATTGCACCATCTAAATCGCCGTTTGCTGTTTCTAAAGCTTTTTTACAATCCAGCATACCAGCTCCAGTGATTTTTCTTAATTCACTTACCAATTTAGTATCAATCATTTTATTCCCTCTTTTCTATTTATTAATTAATTCTATCAGACTGGCTTTATTTAAAGTACTATACCCAGATAGCCCTTTTTCTTTAGCCATTTTTTTAAGATCAGTTAAAGTCATTTTTTCTAAGTCTAAGTTTGCCTTTTGGTCTTTAACTTCTTTTTTAACTTCTTTCTTAACTTCTTCTTTATCTACTTTAACTTCTTTACTTACTTCTTCTTTTGGTTCTTCTTTAACTTCTTTTTTATCTAGGACTTTTTTAATTTTTTCTGCTGGTTCTTCTTCTGATTCAACAATTACTTCTTTTATTTTAGTCACAACTGAGGCAAATTTTTCTTTTTTACCTTTTTCTTCTTCAGTTACATAATCAACTAATTCTAAACCTTTAGCTTCGCAAATAGCATTGTTTAAAACTCCTAAAATAACACTTACACTTCTAACTGCATCATCATTTCCAGGAATAATATAATCGACATCATCAGGATCACAATTAGTATCAACAATTCCAATAACAGGAATATTTAATATTCTTGCTTCTCTAATTGCATTAATTTCTTTTTTAGGATCAGTTATTATTAAAGCATTAGGTAATTTTTCCATATTACGGATACCACATAATACTCGATTTAATTTTTCATATTCTTTTTGTAAACCAATTACTTCTTTTTTAGGTAATAAATTAAAAGTACCTTCGGCTTCCATTTTTTCAATTTCTTCTAATCTTTTAACTCTTTTTCTAATAGTACGGAAATTAGTTAATGTTCCTCCTAACCATCTTTCAATTACATAATAAGATAAACTACGTTCTGCTTCTTCTTTAGAAGCTTCTTGGGCTTGTTTTTTAGTCCCAACAAATAAAAAGTTACCTCCATTTTCTGCAATTGTTTTAATTTCTGCATAAGCCTTTTCAATTAACTCAGCAGTTTTTTCTAGATTAATAATATAAATATCATCTCTAGATGTAAAGATATACTCCTTCATTTTAGGATTCCATCTTTTTGTTTGATGTCCGAAATGAACACCTGCTTCTAATAAATAACTCATAGAAACAACAGCCATAAATACACTCTCCTTCGTTTTTCTTCCATTTACATCTTCTTAATAATTTCAACCAACGGCCACTAGAAATAATTAATCAGCAAATGTGAATATTTGGTTAAAAACCATGATTATTGTATCAAAAATATATTGTTTTTACAATCATTAAATATTATAAACTATATTATGCTATTTTATTTGAAATAATATAGCTAGTATCATATAATTTAATTAGAAAGGAAACATATATGAATAAAATACCAGAAAAAAATTTTTTATTTTTAATACCTATTATCGGAATTACAATTGCTTTAATATTTTCTTTATTTGTTACTCCTCTTATATACTCTACTCCTAAAGAAATTCCCATAGCAATAGTTAACTATGATGAAGGTATAAAAACTAAAACCAAGGATTTTTCGGCAGGAAAACAATTAGTTAATCAAATAAAAGAAAGGAGTTTTAATTCAAAAGAAAAAAGCCCAATAAAATGGATTGAAGTTGCTAACGAAAATGAACTTAAGCAAGGTTTTAAAGATAAAGAATATTATG
>CAZZNR010000059.1:0-5415 GCA_964655835.1 uncultured Muribaculaceae bacterium
CTCCTCGATCAGTTCTACCTGCTCCTTTAATAACAGTATCTTTTTTATTAATAATTGATAAGGCTTTTTCTAATTCTTTTTGAACTGTTTTTTCATTATTTAATCTTTGAAACCCATAAAATTTACTACCATCATATTTAATACTGGCCATATATTTCATTTTAAGCTCCGATATATATCTTTTAATAATTCTTTATTATCTAATGTATAAGTTAATTTAGCTCCTTTATTATTAGCTGAATTAATAAATTTTATTATTTCGGGTAATTCAATTAAATTTTGTTTTAAAGCCGTAATTAAATCCCCTTGATATTTAATAATTTTATTTTTAATAATAATTATTTTTTTAGTTATTTTATTAATAAATTTCAAATCAGTTGAAACTATTAAAAACTTAATATCTTCAGATAAAGTAATATTTTTAATAAAATGCCAGATTAAATTATAATATTTAGGTGAAAATCCTTTTTCAAAATTATTTAAAATAATTATTCCTGGATTTAAAGAAACGGCTTTTATTAATTTTACAAATTTTAATTCACCAGAAGATAATGTTCCTAATTTTTTATTTAAAATATCATAATCAAGATTTAAAGCTTTAAGTGAATCTATTTCATTGTTAATAAAAGTTTTAACTTTCATTTTTTTATCATAATTAAGATCATAATAATTATTTATTATAATTGGCAAGTCAGATTCATTACCATAAATGACCGTAATATTGTTATTATGAAAATAACTATTATTAATTTTATTAACTATCATTATTTCCATAGGTCCTCCACTAAATCCTTATTTTTATAATAAGTTTTTTGAATTACTTCATAATAATTTAGACCATTACTTATATTAATAATAAATGGTAAATCAAAACCTGTTTCTAATAATAATTTTTCATTTTTTAAAGTATTTTTAATCGTATCATAACTTACTAGTTTAAAATTATTTAAGATAATAATATCCGTTCCTAATAAAAGATCCTCGGAATCAGTTGTTACATTTAAAATAGATATATTTTTATCTTTAACAAATCTAATTATTTTTATTTTTTCATTATTATTTAAATAAGTAAATAAATCATCAATCCCTAATACCTGGGGATTAATAATTAATAAAGATAATATTTTAATTAAAGCTTTTTCGGTTTTATTTAAATATTCTATTTTAGCTTCAATTAATTCATATATTTCAAAGTATTTAACAAATTTATCTATTTTTTTGTAAGCCGTAGCTTTATTAGTTCCTATTTTATCTTGATAATACAGCAATTCTTCTTTAACATATTCGGTATTAAATTTAAAATCATTAAAAGCAACCGCAATATGTTGTTTTTTATAACCAATATCATAATCATGAATTGATGTCCCATCGATAAAAATATTGGGGTTATATATTTTGTTAATTAACATTTTTAATAATGTCGTTTTACCTGATGCTGGAAGCCCAATAATATTAATGAAATAAGTCAACTTTATTTCTAAATTATAATCTTTAAATTCTATCGTTTTCATACATCAAATCCCCCATCTTTATAATATCAAATAACAAAAAATAAATAAAGATATTTATCTTTATTTACTCATTTCAAAGATTGCTGTTTGTAATTGATTATCATTTTCTTTCGTTTTATTGTTTTCATACTCTTCACTTAAAATTACTTCAATATCTGGTTTAATACCTTTATCGTTGATACATTCGCCATTGGGCATTAACCATTCCGCACTTGTATATTTAATCATTGAACCATCTTCTAAATCAGAAGTTTGTTGGACTTTACCTTTACCAAAGGAAGTTTCGCCAATTAAGATAGCTTTACTATTATATTTTAAGGCCCCAGCTAAGACTTCTGATGCTGAAGCGGAATTTTTATTCATTAATATAGCAACTTTATAATCACGATAATCATCTGTCGTATCTTTATAAGCAGTTGTCGATAGTTTATCTTTTAAAGAATAAATAACCATATCTTTTTTTAAGAATAATTCGGCTATTTCGGTTGCCCCATTTAAATATCCCCCTGTATTATCTCTAATATCAATTATTAAATTATCAATTTTATTTTCTTCTAATTTTAATAAATTACTTTTAAATTGATTACCTGCGGTGGAAGAAAATTTTGCTAAACTAATATAACCAACTTTTTTGTTGTTGCTTTCAAATATTTCAAAAAATACCACCGGAATATTTAAAGTTGATATTTTTAATTCAAAATTAAGAATTTCTTCTGCTCTTTGAATTTCAATTTTAACAATACCATCTTTACTTTGCCTTATTATATTTACCGCATCAGTTGCTGTTTTATTTTTTAAATCCTGCCCATTGATTGTTTTAATTATATCGCCAGCTTTGATACCAGCGTTAAAAGCTGGCGTTTTATCAAATACTTGTAATATTAATATCGAGCCATCTTCTTCTTGTCTAATTTCTACCCCAATACCTTCATAAGTTCCTTGAAGTGAATTTAATAAAAGATCTTTACTTTCTTCATTTAAATAGGTGGTATAAGGATCATCTAAATAAGTCATCATACCATTAATGGCAGCATCTATTAAACCTTCTTGATCGATCTTTTCACCATAATAATTTTGTAAAATTGAATTATAAACGTTTAAAAAATTTTCAATATTCTTATCGTCAGCTTTAATATGACAATTTCTTTGTTTGCTTTCAATATGGACAACATAACCAACTGATAAACCCATAATTAAAGAAGCCAAAAAAGCGATTAATAGAACTTCCCATAATTTAAAAATTGGTTTCTTCTTCATACTATCATCTCCAATTTATGATACCATATTTTATTTGAATAAAAAAGGCATTATTTTAATGCCGCTTCAATCTCTTCTAAGGTTTCAAAATAGTTTATTACTTTACCATTTTTAATTAAGATTAATGCCACTTCTTTAATAGCAATTTCCGATGCTTTTGTTGGTTTTGTATTAGATATTTCGCTAACAAAACCGCTATTAAATTTTAGACTTAAATCAACTTCGTAAATAGGTAAAGCATCTTCCTTGCCAATATAATTATTATATACTGATTCATAACTTGCAGCATTATCAGCTTCTTGGTTATAAACCAAAACATAATACTCTTTTGCTGGCAAGTTAAAAATATTACCAATAATAATTTCACCATAATTTATTTCGGCTGTTTTATTTTCTTCTTCAGCTTTTTTCTTACTTAAAGAATTATCCGTTACATAATATAAACCAGTAACTATTAAGATAATAACAGCTGTAATAATTAATAAAGTTCTAATTTCATTGGTTTCAGGATTTTGTCTTTTCATATTAAACACCTGCCCTTATTTTATCATATTCAAAAAAAAGAAGCAAAACATTTTACTGTTAAAATAAAAAAATATTCCTTAAACTTGAATATTTTTTTGATCTTCTATTTTGGCAAATAATAATGATACATCATTTAAAACAAGATCACCATTAATGGTTTTTTCTTGCCAATCTAAATCAGTTAAATTTAACATCGTTTTTATTTTAATGGCCGTATCTGGTAAGATGGGGGCTATTAAATTAGCAATATTAGCAATCATATAAACACAGGTATAAGTTATATCATTAAAAGCCTTAAGGTTATCTTTTACTAATATCCAAGGTTGTTTTTCATCATAGTATTTATTACCTATACTAATATATTCTAAGATATGGTTTAAAGCCATCTTTAATTCGCCCTTTTCGATTAAATCGCCAATTTTTTGATAAGTTTTTATGGTTAAATCTTTAATATAAGGATCAATTTGACCTTCAGTTATTTTACCATCAAATTTTTTAACAATAAATGATAAATTACGATTAACAAAGTTACCTAAGACGCCAACTAAGAACTTATTATGGACTTGAATAATATCCTCAATTGAACAAGTAGTATCTTTTAATTCAGGAGCATTAAAGATAAAATAAAATCTTATAGTATCAGAAACAAATTGATCTAATAATTCATTGACAGTAATTAAATTACCTTTACTTTTACTCATTTTTTCATCATTTAAATTAACATAGGCACTTGATATTATATAATCTGGTAAACGATAATTAATATTTAACCCTTTTACTAAAGCTGGAAAGATTGTAGTATGAAAAGGAATATTATCTTTACCATGAGTATAATAGGTTCTTAAATTACTGTTATTTTCATTCATAAATTCATCAAAATTAATCCCTTTTTCAAGGGCTACTTGTCTTCCGGCTGTTAAATAACCTAAAACTGCTTCAATCCAAACATAGATTCTTTTATCTTCATAACCAGCAACTGGAACTTCAACGCCCCATTCTATTTGTCTAGTAGCTGCTCGATCAACTAAACCCATATCTATATATTTTTGAGCTTCACCGATCGCATTACGACGCCATTTATCCTTGTTTTTATTGATTAAATCTTGTAAAACTTCTTCAAACTTAGTTAATTGAAAATATAAATGTTTATTCTTTTTCATTATGGTACTAGTGCCACAAGTTTGACAATTTTTTTCTAAGACTTCATTATTATCTAATACTGCTAAACATTCTTGGCATTGATCACCTGTACTTTGACCATTACATATGGGACATTTACCAATAATTTCGCGATCAGATAAAAAGGTTTGGCAGGTTTCACAATAATCTTGGGGTTCTTCTTTTTCATAAATATAATCATTTTTAATTAATTTTAAAAAGTAATCTTGAACCATTTTTTTATGTTCCAAAGAACTTGTTGTACTATATTTATCATATTCAAAGCCAATATTAGTAAAACTTTTTATAAATTCTTGATGATAATGATTAGCTATTTGTTCAGGAGCAACTTTTTCTTTTCGCGCTCTTTCGGTAATTGGTGTCCCATGGGAATCAGAACCAGATACATAGATAACATTATCCCCATTTTGACGATAGTATTTTGCTAAAACATCACCTGGTAATAAAGCTGCTAAATGACCAACATGCAAATAATAATTAGCATAAGGCCATGCTCCTCCAATAAAAATGTCTTTTTTCATATTTATTATCTCCTTTTAGTAATTGTTAAATCAATATTAATATAATACATTCCTAGGTTTTATGCAATATTTAATCTTATGACTTCCTTTAATAAAATATTAAAAGAAGCAACATAATCATTGCTTCTCAAGTATTACTTCACAATATCCCTCAATTATTTCTAAAAAAGTTTATATCGTAAAAATAATATGCATTAAGTAATACCTTTATGCACATTATTATGATGAACTATTTTTTATTATATATAGAACCTGTTATTTCCAATTCTTCTAATTCAACTTTAGAATTCAAACTTATCCCAATAACAAATATATAACTTAATAAATATATCCATAACATTAAGACGGCAATATTAGATAACCCCGCATAAAAGATATCATAATGAGCAAAATTATTAACATAATAACTATATAATTCCGTT
>CAZZNR010000060.1:0-5329 GCA_964655835.1 uncultured Muribaculaceae bacterium
AATAGCTAAAGAAGCAATACTATTACCATTATAATTACTTTCGGATAATCGAACAGTCTTTCTTTTAGGATCATAATGATCACTCATTATTCCTTCAGTTATTACAATATACATATCTTTTAAACCATTATTATCCAAGATCTTTCGAGCTACATCATAACCTGTTATTTTTCTTGAGTTTTCAATCTTTTTGTACTTATTATATGATGAACTTACAAAAACTTGGGCTACTAACGGTATCAATAAAATTAAAAGAAAAAATAATATACTATCCATTTTACTTACCTACCTCTTTGTATATTGTACCCTCTTTTGTATCAATTAACAATATACCTTTTTCTAATAATTCACTTCGAATTGAATCAGCTAATTCAAAATCCTTTTTAGCTTTTGCTTTATCTCTTGATTTTATTAAAGCCATAATTTGATTATGATCCTTATTTAACTCTTCAATTTTTAATAGGTCTAAACTTAATACTTTATCAAAATCATGAATTAGTTCTAATTTGGTAAAACCATTTACCATATCATTTTTTAATAAATCATAAAGTACAGTTAAAGCATTAGCAACATTTAAATCATCTTCTAAAGCACTAATAAATTTCCCAATATAGAAATTAAATGCTGCTTCATCTAAATCGCCTTCATTTTTGATTAAAGATATTTTGTTTTTTAATTTTTTATAAGCTTGTTCAGCACTATTTAAAGAAGTAAAACTAAATACTAATTGACTTCGATAATGGCTATTTAGACACATATATCTAAATGCTAAAGGATTATAACCTTTTTCTTTTAAAACTGAAACAGTTAAAGTGGCCCCTTTACTTTTACTCATTTTGCCAGTTTCATCCAATAAATGTTCATTATGAAACCAATAATCACACCATTTATGGCCAACGTAAGCTTCACTTTGCGCTATTTCATTGGTATGATGAGGGAAAATATTATCTACTCCCCCACCATGAATATCAATATACTCGCCCCCATGAGCAATACATATCCCCGAACATTCAATATGCCATCCCGGATATCCGGTTCCCCATGGTGAATTCCATTTTAATTCCTGGTTAGAAAATTTGGATTTTGTAAACCATAAAACAAAATCGGATTGATTCTTTTTATTTTGATCTTTTTCTACTCCCTCACGAGCTCCCACTAACAATTCATTTTCATTTTGATTAGTTAATTGGTAATAACTAGCTAATTTAGAAGTATCAAAATAAACATTACCTCCAGCTAAATAAGCATATCCTTTATCTATTAAAGTACTTATGATATTAATATAAGTATCTATGTGAGCTGTTGCCGGAGATACTATTTCAGGCACCTTATTATTAACTAAATCAAAATCAATAAAAAATCGATTGGTATAATAAGCCGCAATATCCAAAACTGATTTGTTTTCTCTTTGAGCAGTCTTAACCATCTTGTCATCACCATAATCAGAATCATCAGTTAAATGACCAACATCAGTTATATTCATTATTCTTGTTACTTTATAGCCTAAAAGTCTTAGAGTTTTATCTAAAATATCATGATTAATATAATTACGCATATTGCCAATATGCTGATCATGATAAACCGTCGGGCCACAGGTATAAAAAATAACTTCGCCTTCAATTCGGGGGATAAATTCCTCAATGTTTTTAGTTAAAGTATTATAAAATTTCATAATCTAACCTCCATTTTTATTTTATCATTTTTAACTAGCAAATAAAAGGTGTTTTTGATTATTAAATCCAATACTGGAATTGGTTTTATTATCTAAAATAAAAATAATAGTGTTATTTAAAAGTAATTTTTCATTTCGATTATTAGTGATATAACCATTATTAATCATTGTATTAACAACATTAAATAAAACTTTATTAACATTTTCATAATTATTGAAAATAACTATTGAATAAGGATTTTCATTTATTTGATTATATAAAAAATTATTGCCAATTAATTTATTTAAACTATATTCATCATTAAATTCCGCACAATCAACATCAATTAAATTAATTAATAACTTATTAGCAATTACTTTAATTAATTCTTCCTTCTTTTTCTTATCAGATCCTGATAAGATTAAATATTTATTTGAATTACTATCTTTTATAAGATTTAAAACATTTTTTAAAATTTGTTCATTATAATAAGGCATTAACTCATTTTTAATATTATCTAATTTTTCTTTATTAATTAGTTGTAAATTAACTCTTAAGTAAATATTTTTTTTAATATCTTCTTCCGTTATCTTATTATCTTGATAATCTTTGTTATAGTTTTCAAGAATTTTTCTTGAACAAACCGAATCTAAGATATCAATACATTTATCGGGATTATATAGATTTTGAAAATATATATCAGCCATCTTTATTAAATAATTTATTGCTTCTTTACTTATTTTTAAATTATAATGCTCTTCAAAACCAGTTTTAATTTTCATTAAAATATATTTCATATCCTCCTTATTAGGCTCATTTATTTTAATGGTAGAAAATCTTCGATTTAAAGCGGAATCTTTTTTAATATAATCATTATATTCTTCAGTGGTAGTAGCACCAATTAAAGAAAAATCACCACGGGCTAAATAAGGTTTTAATATATTAGCCGCATCAATTGAACCATCTGAAGCTCCCGTTTTAACAATATTATGAATTTCATCAATAAATAAAATAACATTTTTATTATTAATTACTTCTTTAATTAAATTATTAATTCGTTCTTCAAATTCGCCGCGATATTTAGTACCCGCTATTAAAGTACTAGTATTAATTAATATTATTTCTTTGTTTTTTAACTTCTCTGGCACTTGCCCTAACTTTATACGGCGAGCTAATTCTTCAACAATAGCTGTTTTACCAACTCCCGCTTTACCAATTAATAAAGGATTATTTTTATTTTTACGAAGGAGAATTTGCATGATTTCTTCAATTTCTTTTTCCCGCAAGAATATTTTATCAATCGTTTTTTCATTTAAATTAAGTCCTAATTCATAAGCTATTTTGGGTTTTGATAATTCCTGGTCAATTTTTTTAATATTTATTCCCATATTATCTATTATTCTTAAAGCAATGCCTTCATTTTCATTAATTAAAGCAGAAAATAAATATATTTCATTTAATTGTTGTTTATCATCATAAGATTGATCATAGGCTTTATTAATTATTAATTTCAATAACGGGGTATAAAGAATAATTTCACTTTTTTTTGAGGAAGAACCTACAATATTAAGTAATTCTTTTTTAAAATTTTGATAAGTCAAATTATACTTATGGCATATAACTTTTATTTTTTCTTTTTTTAATAAAGATAATAATAAGTGTTCTGTTCCAACATAGGGATGTTTTAATTCTAACATTTCTTTTTCGGCATCATCTAAAATTTTATTTACAGCTGCATTATAACATTTGTTCATCTAAAAAATCCTCCTTATAAACTTTATGTCTATAATGAGGATTATATTTATTTTTTATTCATAAGCCCGTTCTAATCTTAATTTATCTGCTAAAGTAGCAATAAACTCTGAATTAGTCGGTTTAGCTCGATCATAATCAACCGAATGACCGAAAATATCTTCCATCAAATCATAATCACCCCTACTCCAACTAACTTCGATAGCATGGCGGATAGCTCTTTCTACCCTACTAGTTGTTGTATCATACTTGTCAGCTATTTCCGGATATAATTCTTTGGTAATGGCCCCAATCATTGATGGTTTGTTATACATTAAACTAATACCATCACGAATATACATATATCCTTTAATATGAGATGGTATCCCTAGAGAATGTAATAAAGTTGTAATAGTTTGTTTTAAATCTTGATTGGTAATATTTAGTTCATTACTTGGATTTGTAACTGAACTTATTATATGATTTTCTAATGCTGCAAATTTAAAAGGCTTTAACATATAATAATTAACTCCAATGTCAGCTGCTTTCTTAATTATTTCGAGTGAATTCATTCCGGTAATAATAATACTTTTTTTATTAATTCCTCGCTTTTTCAATTCTTCTAGAACACTTAAACCATCCATTTTAGGTATAATCAAATCCATGATGATTATATCGTATGAATTCTGATTTAAAATCAACCGATTTAAAGCATCCTCTCCATCATAAGCACTACCTATTACATCTATTACTGCGTGACTGCTAAAATACTCATTTACTGCTTTAACGACTTCTTGGTTATCGTCAACCATAAAAACGCGTATTTTCTTTTCCATTTTCTTTCCCTTCTATACTTCACACTAAATATATTATAGTATAAAACTTGTCAATAATCTATAAAACTTATTGACAAGTTTTGTCAATAAGTGTAAATGATTGTCAATATATGTCGAAAAATTATTCCAAAAAAAAGGATATTTTTAATATCTCTTTTTTGAATTCATAGTTCTTTCCACAATGCTTTTTATAGCATCTGGCGTAAATGGTTTTTTTAAAATATCTATAATTGGATATTCAAAAGCATTTAAATTAATTTCCCTAGAATCGTTACCTGTAATTATCGAAACCGGAATATTTTCAAATAAGTTTTTTTCTTTCATATATTCAAGAACTTTAAAACCATCAACTTTTGGCATGTTTAAATCTAATAAGAAAGCAATAATATCTTCTTTATCTTCATTAATATATTCAATAGCTTCTTCACCATCGAGAGCAAATATCACATTATATTCATTTTCAAAGATTTTTTTAACAAAATTAATAATTATTTCCGAATCATCAGCCACTAAAATAGTTTTTTTATTATGATCAATTTCCCCATTTAGTGATTTTTTTTCTTTTATTGGTAAAACAACATTACTAATACCCGAAGATAAGTATTTTTTAACTAAATCGACAATTCGATTTGCTTCATCAATTAAACTATTATAATTTTCATTAACAAAAATAACATTTTTTTCTTTACTTTTTAATTCATGATCATATGCTATTTCTGCTAATTTAGTAAAACCGAAATATTTAGCATCACTTTTTAATGAGTGAACTAAAATGGCATAATTCGGCATATCTGAGGCATCTTTAAAATGAGCTATTTTATATAACTTATTATCTATTTCCGCCATAAAATCACCCAAAGATTCATCATACATTGTCATGTCGCCAAATAGTTCTAAACTTTTTTTTAAATCCACGCCATTTTGGATTAGGATATTTTTATCCTTAATCATTAAAAAACCTCGCTCTTTTTTATTATATCACTTATATTTTTATCTTACAATATCATTATTTTTTGTATAAAAAAGAAAATGTAAGTTTTTAAATGATGTGAAACAAAAATAATAAATAAAGTTAATTCAAGAAATTGTTTCACATCAATTGTAACGCTA
>CAZZNR010000061.1:0-5316 GCA_964655835.1 uncultured Muribaculaceae bacterium
GTTCTCTTCATAGTACTCTTTTAATTAATCAAAAAAATACTATACCAACTGTTACTCATGCTATATATTTGGAGGTAGGATTATGACATTAATATATTCTTTTATATTCTGTGGAATGCTATGTTTAGTAGCTCAAATCATTATTGATAATTCAAAATTAACCCCAGGGCATTTAACTACTATTTATGTTATTTTAGGTACAATTCTAGGATGTTTTAACATTTATAATCAAATTGCTGATTTTGTCGGGGCTGGAGCAAGTGTTGCCATTATGTCATTCGGTAATTTATTAATTAATAGTGCTTATCAAGGGTATTTAACAAATGGCATTATTGGCCTTTTTGGAAACATGTTAACTGATGTAGAAATAGGGGTTGTCTCAGCTGTTATATTTGCTTTTATGTTAAGTATGATAAGTAAAGTAAAAGATTGATTGAAATCAATCTTTTATTATGATAAGATTTATATATAAGATAGGTGATAAATAAATGAATAAAACTACCAAAAAATATTTGATATACACATTTATCGGTATTGTAATATTATTTGCATCTGTTATTATAGCATCATATTCATTTTTGAATACCGAAATCACACAAGAAGAAGCTAATGTATTAACAACCTTAGATTGTATGGAGGTAACTATTGAAGGGGTATCTAATGAATTAAATCTTGCAAATTCTTATCCAATAACAAATGAGCAAGGATTAATTACAACCCCATATACTTTTAAAGTTACCAATAAATGTAATACTTATGTTGAATATAAAATAGTGATGTCTGTTCTTAATTCTAGCACTTTAACTACGGAAGAATATATTAAAGTATCTTTAAATGGTCCTAAAAATTTAAAAGCTATCTCACTAGATTACCTTGAAAAGGAATCAGCGGTAGTTTTAATTGATAATACCTTTAATAATTATGTTTTATTAAATAGTTTTTTTGATAATGAAGAAGTCCATACTTATGATTTTAGAATGTGGCTTAATTCTGATAATGAGACTATTTGGGAAGATGAAACTATTGCCAATAAAAATATTATCGTAAAATTATCAATAATTGGAGTTACAACTGTTAAACCTGATCAATTGAAAACTGTTATGAGTTATCAAGAAGCTAACACAGCATTTTTAAATGGCCCTATTAATAAAGACCAAGTAGAGAGTATTGAATTTATAACAAGTAAAGAAGTTCCAGCTACGGCAATTGGTTCATGGGATGTTTCTTATAATGATAATAATACCATTTTAGCTTGGTACGAGAATACTGGGGTAGATGGAAGATATAAAGTAACTATTGGTCAAAATGCTGGAGTAATTGCTAATGCAGATTCAAGTTATTTATTTAGTAACTTACCTTATTTAAAAACTTTAAATTTAAATAATTTGAATACTAAATTTGTCACAAATATGTCTCATATGTTTAATAATACAGCATTTTTAGCAGATTCTATCGATATAATTGGTTTAAATAATTTAAATACTTCCATGGTCACAAATATGTCTCATATGTTTAATAATTATGGTTTAAATAAAAATGATATATATGTAGATTTAAATAAATGGGACATTTCTAATGTACTTGATACTAGTTATATGTTTAATAATGCTAATATTGTAAACTTGAATTTAAGTTTATGGGATATAAGTAAAGTTACTAATATGAATTATATGTTTGATTCCTTTTTATTTCAAAGTTTAAGGTTAGATAATTGGAAAGTTCCAAATAGTACTAAAAACTTTATGTTTAATAATATACCTTTAACTTCAGAAATTTATGTTCCTAATGATGCTTTAAAAAGTTGGATTATGACTAATACTAATTTACCAGAAGGATCGATAATTATTTCTTTAACTTAATTTTTCCAAGGAAAAAAATAGCTAAAATTAATAATAATATATACCTAATATTTGAATTAATAAAATTAAATAAGGTATAATTACTAATCACATTACTAATTAATAAGATGATTATTAATATCATTAGTAATGTTTTTTTATTGGTATTTTTTCTAATATTTAAAGTGCATAAACCAATTAAAGAAAAAGCTGCAAAAATCCACATCAGAAAGATAATATTTTGAATATTATCAAAAAAATCTAAAAAGGTAACTCTTTTAAATATTATATACTCAGGATAATTAAATATTGAAGCAACATTAACTCCTAGTGTCCCTATTATTAAAACAAAAAAACCAATAATTGTAAAAATACTAATAAAATGAACTTTATAATTATAATTTTTCTTTAGATTAGGAAATAATATTAATGGCGTAGAACTAATTAAAGCAAAATCTAAAGCTGATAATAAGATACTAATAATTGAAGAATCACCTATTAAGGGTAAAAAATTAGTTATTGAAATTAAAGGTATTAAAGAAATAGAAGCAATTAGAAAAAGAATAATATTTATTAATACTATAATATTAGCAACTTTAAAAATGGTATCATCACCTTTAATACTAGAATAAAAAGCAATTAATAATAAAGGTAGGACTATTAAATTAAGAGGTGTTTTATTTAAATATAATGATGAAATACAATTAGATAATACTACTGTAATAATTAACAAAAATAAAATATTCAATAAAATAAACAAATACTTATTATTAGGTCGAGAAAGAATATTCAATATATAATTCAATAATAAGCCTATGATTAATCCAATAATAATTCCTATCCAATAATCATTTCCTAAACTTTTAATTATATTAATAAAACCTATTCCTAAAAATAAAGGTTGAGAAATTAAATAAAGAAGAGAATTATATTCTGAGGTAGTATTTTTCATTTATTCACCTATATCATCTCTTAATAAAGAATCATCATTTATAATAATTTTAGAATTAATTTTATAACTTAAAATATTAAAAGATGAGTATATATTTTTATTTTGTTTGTAAATAATATTTTTAAATCCTAAAATATCACTATTATATAAATATAATTTAGAAATAAACTGGTTAATTCTTTTTTCGAAATCTTGATTAATCATCTTTAAATGGTTTTGATTATTAATATCAAAATTTTCTGATTCAATAAGATAACCTTCTAATCGGGTATATATTTTTATAATATTATCTTGATAAATAATATTAGTTAAATAGTTATTACCTTTTAAAATAGTTTTTTTATTTTTAAGATTAAAATTCAAATAGTAATTCATAAAGTTGTTACTCAAAATGTTATATAGAGCTATTTCTTCTTCTTCAATATAACCAGTTATTTTTAATTTATTGAATACGGCAGCTTGATTCATAATAATATGATTATTCTGCAAATCAAAAATTGGTAAAATTATATCCTGATAATTATTTAAATATAATTCCAATAAATTATGAATTTTTATATTTATAACATTATTATTAGTATTATCATAAATATTTTTAATAAAATGGCCAAATATATTTTCTTGATTAATAATATTTTGAATTACTTCTTCACTTTTATTGCATATAGCAATATTATAATCAAAAGAAAAATTATTATCTTTAGTAACAAAGTCTAATATTTTATTTAGTTTTAAATTTGCGGCATTTGAGGATATTAATAAAATATCTAAATTAATGAAATATAAATCTTTATTAAGAGAAGTAGAAGCATTCTTAATTGCTGATTCAATTGATGGACCAGTTCCTTTTAAATAATAAGATAAGTATTTATCATCTTTTCGATTTTCGACTATTTCAATTATTATTTTAAAATTATTTTCTTGATAATCAATTGCTAAAGAAGAAACAATCGCTAAATTATTTATTTCTTTATAATTATAACATCCTGTTATAAATAAAAATAATATGATTAATATAATTATCTTTTTCATTATACTTGCTTTCTAATATTATCAGTTAAATATTTACTACGATAAATATTTTTCTTTTTTTTACTTTTTAATAAAGTTTCTTTTATATAAGCCATATCAAAAGGTGCTAAAGGAAACATATAAGAAAGATTAAAAGATTTATAGGAACATAAATTAATCATCATTAATAAAGAACTTAAAGCCAAACCATAAAGACCTAAAAAAGCCGCCAAAAATAAAAATACATAGCGCCATGTTCGAATTGCTCCATTTATTTCAACTTCATTAAATATTAAACTAGATAAAAAAGTAAGAGCAATTATAATAATCATAATTGGACTTACTATTCCTGAAGCAACAGCTGATTCTCCAATTAATAAAGCTCCTAATATGGAAACGGCGCTTCCATAACTATTAGGAAATCTAATATCACTTTCTCTTAATAACTCACATACAAATAACATAATTAAAGCTTCAATTATCGAAGGAAAGGGTACTCCAAATCTTTGAGTAGAAATATTCATTAGAAATTTGGCTGGTATTGATTCATGATTGAAATTTGTTATGGCAATATACAAAGCTGGAGCAATTATAGTTATTATAAAGCAAATAATTCTTAAAAATTTTAAGAAATTAGTATTAATACTATTAGTGTAATAATCATCAGTAGGATTAATATAATCAGCTAAGACAGCTGGTAAAATAATTGCAAAAGGTGAATTATCAACTATAAGGACAATTTTACCAGAAAGTAATGCTCTAACTATAGTGTCGGGTCTTTCTGATAATTTAATGGCCGGAAAAACATTTTTATTTTCATTAATTAAAAATTGTTTTAATTCTCCTGATGTCGTAATTGCTTCTGTATTAATATTATTTAATGATTTAATAATTTCTTTAATTAATTCTTCTTTAGCAATATTATCAATATACAATAGACCTACATTAGTTTGGGAATAGCGACCAATAATAAAATTTTCATTTTTTAAATGCTGGCTTTTTATTCTTTTTTTTATTAAACCGATATTTTTTTGGTAATTTTCAACAAATGAATCTTTGGGGCCATATAATGATGGTTCAACTTGAGCTGGACCAATTGATCGATCTAATGAGGCTTTAGTATCAAAAGCTAAAATATTATTATTTTCAATTATAATTGTATAACCATTTGATATGAAATAATCAACTTCATCAATATTAATTTCTTTTAAATTAGGAGCAGATATCATATCTCTTATTTTATTAAATTTATAATTATTGGCGATTAAATTTTTCAGCAAATAATTATTCACTAAGCTACTGCTACATATTGATTCTAAAAACAAAATATATATTGTCTTAAAATTTTTTTTAAACTTTCTAATAATTAAATCAGAATTATTATTATATTTCTCTAATATTATATCTATTTTTTTCATAAAATCACCATTATTTTATTATGAGTTAGATTTCAATTATTATAAATAGTAATTATATTTGGAACTTAAAATATACTATAATAAATATATTGTTAGT
>CAZZNR010000062.1:0-5221 GCA_964655835.1 uncultured Muribaculaceae bacterium
TATATATATCTAACATCTTTTTTATTTTTGTGAACTATTTGGGGTTCACTTCATTAAGCAACTTTTAAAGTGTTAATTCACCAATTTTTAATAATTCAATTATTGCGCCAGCTCTTCCACTAACATTTAATTTTTGCATTACATTAGAAATATGATTACGGACTGTTTTTTCACTAATTCCTAGTAATTCACTTATTTCTTTTGTAGTTTTATTTAATATTAAAAGATCAAACACTTCTTTTTCTCTAAGGGTTAGTATACTATTTTTCAATTATGTTCCCTCACTTTCATAGTACCTTCATAATATTTTATGAAAGAAACTATTTAAAGTGAGTTATTAAGCCTATTATTGGTACTTAACAGTAATATACATTTTTTCATCAAATTCTTTTTGAATAGTACGAATTATATTATTAGCACTTTCATATGAATTATCTTTGGCTGAAATAGTAACATTAATTTTATCGTCTTTTATCTTAATAAAACTTTTTAAATTATAGGTTTTAAGAATTAAAGCTTCTAAGGCACTTTCTTTGCCCTTATTTAAATTAATATTAAGTAATTTTTCATAAGCATTATTCTTATCTTCGGCACTAGCTTTAGTATCAAGCAAAGTAGATTGTAAATCTTGCATTTCTTGTAATGCTACTTCATCATTTTCTACTCTTAAAGTAGCTAAAATATCATTTTCGGTTATGCTTGTACTTACCTTATCACTTTCAGAATGTTTAGTATCTATGAGGGAAGAAAGATTTTCTCCTGGTAAAGCAACATAATATACTGATAATACTAAAATAATGCTAAACAAAGTTAAAAACCATAAATTTTGTTTATTAATCATACTTTATTAATCCTCCAATTTATAAAGTATATTTATTTTTTAAAAAAATAGTACTAATTAAAGAAATAAACTAATCGCATATATAAGTATTTTTAATAATATTTTAAATGACATTTATACCTCCTTTTAATTATGTCTCATTGAAGGTATCCCTTCATTTTTATATGTTAGCTAAAAAATAATATTTCCTTTTTAAATAATTAAAAAGGAAAATTATATTATTTATATAACAATATTTATGAAAGGAAGATTATGAAAAAGTATTTTATTAAACAACAAGATGAAAGTGATTGTGGAGCATGTGCTTTATTATCGATAATATTATTTTATCAAGGATATGTTCCTTTAGAAATAATCAAAATAGATACTAATACTAGTGAGCAAGGAACTAATTTTTTATATCTCAAAAATGCTAGCGAAAAATATGGTTTTGATGCTACTGGTAAAAAAACTTTAAATTTAAGTGATATCCAATTACCTTGTATAGCTCATTTGAATCTAAATGGTTATAATCATTTTGTTACTTTATATAAAACAGATGGTAAAATTAGTTATATTGATCCAAGTACTGGGATAGTATTAATGGATATAAAAGAATTTTTAAATATTTTTACTGGTAATATTTTAGAATTAATCCCCCGAGGTAAAATAATAAAATATAAAAAAAATAATGTTTTTAAAAACCTTTTAAAAAATATTTATTTGAATAATCTAAAAAGTATAATAAAATTATTAATTCTTTTAATATTATTAATTATTTTTTCTTTAGGAGCTAATTTCAATATTATTTTAATTAAAAATGATAAATTGATTATAGTGGTCTTGATAATATTAATTAGTAAAGTAATTATAAATTATTTAAAAAATATTATTATGTCTCATTTAAATAAAAACATAAATAAAAGTTTACTTGAAAGTTATATTAGTCATATTTTTAATCTTCCTTTAAAATATTTGCAATTAAAAAAAGCGGGCGATTTAATTAATCGTATTAATGATTTACATAATGTTAAAGATTTTTTTTCTAATGTAATTGTGGAATCATTTATTAATATAATATTTCTTTGTGGTTCTTTAATTATATTATTTAATTTAAATAGTTTTCTTTCTTTAATTTTATTTTCTTTAGTTGTGATATATTTAGTTATAATTATATACTTAAATAAAAACCTTTACCTTAAAATTATTAATGTTATAGAAACTGATAATAAATTTATGGATATTGTTGTAGAATATTTAAATAAAATAAAAACCATTAAAACTCTTAATAGTAATTATTTTACTAAAAATATTTATAAAAGTCTTAATGATAATCTAAATAATAAGTTAAATTTAGATTTAAAAATAAATCAAATTGATTTAATAAAAAATATCTTAGAAGAAATAATGTTAATATTAATCTTAATTATTCATTATCAATTAACTAAAGATTATATGATGATGATTATATATATAAGCGTTTATAATTATTTTATTCAGAGTATAAGATTTTTTGTTAATATTATTCCAAATTATTTATATTTTAAAGATGTTTTTAAACGAATTAAAAGTATTTTTGATTTAGAAAATAATGAAGTAAAAAAAAGCAATTATCCAAAGGGTGAAATCCTGGTAAATAATTTAAGTTATTCTTATAATAGCATTAATAATATCCTTAATAACTTTAATATTCAAATAAATAAAGGAGATAAAGTTTTACTTCAAGGATCTAATGGGAGTGGTAAGAGTACTTTATTAGGTCTTTTAACTGGTTTAGATGATGATTATAAAGGCGATATTAAAATAAGCTCAAAGGTTTGTTATATTCACCAAAATAGCCAATTATTTAGTGATTCATTATTAAATAATATTATTCTTGATCAAGATTATAATAAAGGGAAATTTCAAAGAATTGAAGAGCTTACTTTATTAAGAGAAATAATAAAAAATAAACCAAAAGGTTATGATACTAATTTAAATTCTATTGTAAATTTAAGTGGGGGAGAAAAACAAAAAATTATTTTAGCCCGAAGTTTATATAATAATTTTAATATTTTAATAATGGATGAATCTTTAAGTGAAATTGCCAAAAATATCAGAATAAAGATATTACAAAATATTATTAATTATTATCAAGATAAAACTATTATTTATGTAAGTCATCAAGAAGAAAATATTAATTTTAATCAAAAGATTTATTTAATTGCTAGAAAGGATGAATATGTTAACAGATAAAGAAATGTTAAATATTGAAGGAGGAAAAATATCATGGTCATTAGTTGGGGCGGTAGGGGCTTTTCTTACTTTACTTGCTGGTATTATAGATGGATATTTACGACCTTTAAAATGTAATTGATGAAATTAAATAATATAGAAATGTTAAACATCATAGGGGGCGTAAATTTATCAGGAACTTTACTTAATTCAATTGCTAAATTACTTAGTACGATATTTGATGTAGGTCGAGCAATTGGTTCAGCAATAAGTATGTCTAAGTCAAGAAGAAGATGTTAAATTAATCGAATTATTTTTATTTACCAAAACAAGAAATAAATGTTATAATTAGCAATAGGTGAAGATTGTGAATTCTAAAATAAAAAAAGTGTTAGAAACCTTAGAATTAAATGGTTTTGAAGCTTATATAGTAGGGGGTTATGTTAGAGATACCTTACTTAATATTCATACTACTGATGTTGACATATGTACTAATGCTTTACCTAAAGATATTATTAATATATTTAATAAAAATGGTAGTAACATAACTTATGGTTCTATTACTTTAAATGATAGGAAATATAATTTTGATATTACAACTTATCGCAGTGAATCAAACTATAACAACCGAAAACCTTTAAATGTGGAATATATTGATGATTTAATTGGTGACTTAAAAAGAAGGGATTTTACTATTAATGCTCTTTGTATGAATAAAGAAGGAAGTATTATAGATCCCCTTAATGGGCTTGAAGATATTAAAAATAAATATATTAGAATTATTGGTGATAACAATAAAAAATTAACGGAAGATCCCTTGAGGATCTTAAGAGCTATTAGGTTTTCAATTGTTCTAGGATTTAAACTTGATAAACAAATAATAACGTTTATTAATAAAAATAAAGCGTTATTAAAAACTTTAAGTTATACTAGAAAACAAGAAGAACTTAACCGAATATTTTCTTCAAAAAATGCTCATTTAGGATTGAAATTATTAAAAGATTTAAAATTATTATCAGCTTTAGAAATAAAATATGATAATATTAAAGTAGTAAATGATGTTTTAGGTATTTGGGCTCAAATAGATTATAGTAATAATTATGTTTTTACTAAGAGTACAACGGAGACAATAAAAAAGATTCGTGAGATTATTACAAAAGGAAGAATTGATAATAACGTTCTTTATAAGTATGATTTATATGTATCAATGGTAGCAGGAGAAATATTGGGATTTAATCATAAAACTATTTCTCAAATGCATGCTAATTTAAAAATTAAAACGGCTAAAGAATTAGATATTAAATCAATTGACGTTTTTAAAATATTAGAAATTAATCCTTCTCCTAAAGTTAAAGAAATAATTAATGATTTAATTGATCAAGTATTAAACTATAATTTAGAAAATAATTATGATATTTTGAAAAAATATATATTAAATAAATGGAAGTGATATTATGAGTAATACTATCTTAGAAGGTATTGTCAAACAAAAAGATTATATTTTTAAACCAGCAATTTTTAAAATTGCTAAAAATTTTAATTTTTCTGCTTCGGAAGTTTTATTAATTATTTATTTTCTAAATCAAGATAATCCTGGTTTTAATTTGCCTGATATCAAAAGTGTTACTTTTTTAGAGGATAAAGAAATAATGTCAGCTTTTTCATCTTTATCAGAAAAAGGGATTATTGTAATTAATATTAATAAAAATAATCAAGGAATTATTTCGGAGGATATTGATTTATCAAATTTATATAAATATATTGTAAGTGATATAAATACTAATGTAAAAAAACAAGTTAATACTAATATATTTACTATTTTCGAAAAAGAATTTGGCCGAACTTTAAGCCCAATTGAATTTGAAATAATCAATGCTTGGTTAAAATCTGATATTAATGAAGAAATAATCATAGGAGCTTTAAAAGAAGCAACCTTTAATGGTGTAAGTAATTTAAGATATATCGATAAGATTATTTATGAATGGAATAAAAAAGGTTTTAAAAGGATGGAAGATGTTCATAATCATCTAAAAAAGAAAGAACCCCATGAAAATAAAGTATTATTTGATTATAATTGGTTAGAAGACGAAGAATAAATTAACAATTAATGTCAAAATAAAAAGTCTTATTTATGAAGTGAACCCTATTTTGGACACTTTAATAAAAAAGACTTTTTGATAAAATGAT
>CAZZNR010000063.1:0-5114 GCA_964655835.1 uncultured Muribaculaceae bacterium
AACATCTAAAAATACTTCATCAATTGAATAGATATGCATATCTTCACTAGATATATATTCTTCGTATACTTTTATAACTTCTTTACTTTTCTTTTGGTATAATCCCATGCGAGGAGGAACTTTAAGATATTTAATATTTTTAGGTAAATCATATATTCTAGATCGACTATTTATTCCTAAATTTTTTAAATATGGTGTTACTGCTAAAGTCAAAGCACCCTTATTATTAGAGCATACTATTAAAGGAGTAGTATACATATCTAAATTTCTTTCGATGCACTCACAAGCAGCAAAAAAACTCTTTAAATCAATGGCAATAATACTTCTTTTTACCTTAAAATCTTCCATATTTTCACCCCACTTAAATTATAGAACAAATGTACTATAATTTCAACTAGTAAATCTAATTTTATTTTGATATACTTTTATTAGTAAGGAGGTATTAATATGTATGCTGAAGTTTTAGTTCAATATGGTGTTAAGTCACTTGATAAAACCTTTACATATATAATACCAGATGATTTGAAACCTAAGTTAAAAGTTGGGATGAAAGTTATTGTTCCTTTTGGAAAGCAAAAAATTAATGGTTTTGTTATTAATATTAAAAATGAAGAAAGTTATGATCAATTAAAAGAGATAATTAAAATAAGTAATGAAGATTTAGTTTTAAATCAAGAATTACTAGCTTTAGGTCATTATGTTAAAGAAAAAACTTTATGTACTTTAATTACAGCTTATAATACAATGTTTCCTAGTAGTTTAAAAATAAAAACAATAAATACTAATTATAATTTATATGATATTTATCTTAAACTTAATAATCAAAAAAAAGCTCAAGAATTTATTTTAAATAATAAAAGAAGTATTAAAAAAATAGAACTTTTAAATCGATTATTAAATAATGAAATTATTTTAAAAAAAGAATATGCTTCCAATATTATCAATGAATTACTTGATCAAAATATTATTGCTTTAAAATATAAAACAAAATATCGTATAAATAAAGATGATATCCTTGAATCAAAAATAAAATTAACTAAAGAACAAGAAAATGCTATTAAAATGATTGATTTAAATAGTAATAATAAATATTTAATTCATGGTATTACTGGTTCAGGTAAAACCGAAGTTTATATGAATTTAATTGAAAAAGTAATAAAAAAAGGTAAAACAGCTATTATGCTAGTTCCGGAAATTAGTTTAACGACTCAAATTGTAACCCGTTTTTATAATCGATTTGGTTTTCAAGTAGCTATTTTTCATAGTGGTTTATCTAACGGGGAAAGACATGATGAATATAAAAAAATTATTAATGAAAAGGTCAAAATAGTAGTAGGAACGAGAAGCGCTATTTTTACCCCACTTAAAAATATTGGTATTATTATTATTGACGAAGAACATAGCACTAATTATAAACAAGAAAATAATCCCAGGTATAATGCTATAGATATTGCTTTAAAAAGAAGTGAGTATCATCAATGTCCTTTAATTTTAGGTAGTGCAACCCCTTCTTTAGAAGCTTATGCTAGGGGGTTAAAAGGAAATTATCAATTAATTAAGATGAATGATCGAATCGGTTTAGCTAAAATGCCTCAAATTACAATTATTGATATGACTTTAGAAGCTCGTAAAAGAAATATGATTATTAGTGATCTTTTAGATCAAAAAATTAAAGAAAGATTAAAAAATAAAGAACAAATAATGATTTTTTTAAATCGAAGGGGATTTAATACCATTGTAAATTGTATAAATTGTAGTTATACTTTCAAATGCCCTAATTGTGAAATAAGTCTAACTTATCATAAAAGTAAAAATAATTTAAGATGTCACTATTGTGGCTATACCATCTTTAAACCGGAAGTTTGTCCATCATGTAAAGAAAAAGCTTTAAATTCTTATGGTTTAGGAACGGAAAAGTTAGAAGAAACCATAAAAGAGAAATACCCCAAAGCTAAAACTATTAGAATGGATGCGGATACGACAACTAAAAAAGGGTCTCATGAAGATATTATTAAAAAAATAGAAAACGAAGAAGTTGATATTTTAATTGGGACTCAAATGATATCTAAAGGTTTAGATTTTCCTAAAGTAACCTTAGTAGGAATTATAAATGCTGATGAATCTTTAAATATTCCTGATTTTAGAAGCGGAGAGTATACTTTTAGTTTGCTTAATCAAGTTTCAGGAAGAGCTGGAAGAAGTGATTTAGAAGGGGAAGTAATAATTCAAACCTTTAATCCTGATAATCAGATAATTAGATTGGTTAAGGAAAGTAATTATGATAGTTTATTTAATTATGAGATGAAGATTCGACAATTGTTAAAATATCCTCCTTATTATTATTTAACTACTTTAAAAGTGGCTTCTAAAGATTATGAAAAAGCTTCAACTGAAGTTAATAAAATCGCCTATTTTTTAAATAAAAATTTAACTAATGCGATTATATTAGGTCCTACAACAGCGAGTATGTTTAAAATAAATAATGTTTATCGTTTTCAAATTATTTTAAAATATAAAAATTTCAATGATATTAAAGAAGCATTAAAATATGTAGATAGCATGTATATTACCGATAAAAATATTACAATCGAAATAGATGTTGATCCGGTTAGAATCTAACTTGCACAAAATATTGATATATTATATTATTAAAATAGAAGGTGAACAATTATGAAAGGAAATTTTTTTGTTATTGAAGGAACGGATTGTTCGGGAAAAGAAACCCAAGCAAGAGCTTTAGTTGATAGATTAAACAAAGAAGGCAAAAAGGCTATATATATATCTTTTCCGATGTATGATACTCCTACAGGTCAAATCATCGCCGCTAATATTTTAGGGAAAGCCGGATATGGTGAGTGTACTTTTCCGGAAGGGACAACTCATATTCCACCTAAAGTAGCAGCACTTTATTATGCGGCTGATCGATTATACAATGTTAATTTAATTAAAGAAAATTTGGCTAAAGGTTATAATATTATTATGGATCGATATGTTGAATCTAATATGGGGCATCAAGGAGCGAAACTAGATTCGGAAAAAGATAAAATAGAAATGTTATTATGGCTTGAACATTTAGAATATCAAATGTTAGATTTACCTAAACCAGATAAAGTAATATTTTTATATCTTCCGTATAAATATGGCGAGAAATTAAGATGTAGCCGAAAAGAGATATTTGATGGGGCTGAGCGAGATGCTAATCATTTAATAAATGCTGAACAAACATATTTATTAATGGCCCAAAGATATAAATTTGTTACTATTAATTGTATTGCTAATAAAAAAATAAAATCGATTGATGAAATTAATGAAGAATTATATAATATAGTAAGTGATTATATTGCAAACTAAGTGTAAAACTTATTCCTGCGTATATCACTTTTTTATTAATTTTTGTATAATTAAGTTATGAGTGAAATTACTGTTTTTATACTCGACATTTTTTTAATTTTTAAAATGTTATCCTTGATAAAAGGAGGAAAAAATGAAAGTAAAAATATTTGATGAATCTCATGAAAAAGATTTAGAGACATCTATCAATAGTTTTTTACATAGTAATATTGATATAGTTGATATTAAATATGATATAGATGTAACAGCAAATGGCGAAGAACAAATATATTGTTTTTCAGCTATGATAATATATAGAGATTTGTGAGTGACGTAAAATGAAAAAGAACAGTTTTATAGAAGGCACTTTTATAGCTACTGCATCCGTAATATTAGTAAAAATATTAGGGATGCTTTATGTTATACCTTTTTATATAATTGTTGGATCTAAAGGGGGAGCATTATATAGTTATGCTTATAATATATATTTAATATTTTTAAGTATATCTTCAGCTGGTATTCCTAGTGCTATAAGTAAAATAATAAGTGAGTATAATGCTTTAGGAATGTTAGAAGCTAAAACGAGAGCATTTAAATTAGGGAAAAAGTTTATCGGTTATTTCTCGATAGCCGCTTTTGTTATCTTATTTTTATTTGCTGAAGAAATTGCTTTATTAATATTAGGTAATTTAACCGGCGGTAATACAGTTTCTGATGTTGCTTTTGTTATTAGATGTGTCTCCTTTGCGATATTAGTAATACCGCATTTAAGTGTTACAAAAGGATATTTACAAGCTCATAGATATATTACCCCTTCTTCAAATAGTAATCTATTAGAACAAATAGTTAGAATATTTGTAATTTTAACGGGATCTTATCTAGCTTTTAAAATCTTATCTGCTTCTTTAACCATAACCGTTGGAGTTGCCGTATCAGGTGCTTTCTTTGGCGGATTAATTGCCTATATTTATTTATTAAAAACGATTAGAAAAAATAAAAAAGAACTAAATTTAGATAAAAAATATAAAAAAGATAATATATCAAACAAAGCTATAATTAAAAAAATAGGTACTTATGCTTTACCTTTCATAATTATTAACTTAGTTACCCAAATATATAGTTTTACTGATATGGTTTTAATTTTAAGAACCCTAGACCATTTAGGATATTCTGCTTATGATGTTGAATTCATAACTAGTGTTATATCTACTTGGGGCGTTAAATTAGGTATGATTGTAAATTCTATCGCAATGGGAATGACCGTCACTTTAATACCATCCATAGTTGAATCTTTTACGAAGAAAAATTGGAATAATTTAAATATTAAATTTAATAAAGCTTTGCAAATAATTATTTATGTTTCCGTTCCTCTTACTTTAGGATTATCTATTTTAGCTACTCCGGTATGGACTGTATTTTATAATATAAATCATTATGGAGGAGCCATCTTGCAAGTTTTAATATTTAATTCTTTAGCTGTTAATGTTTACATGATTGTATCAACTACTTTACAAAGCATGAATAAATTTAAAGGGGTTTATCAATCAGCTATATTTGGTTTTCTGCTTAATGCGGTTTTAGTAATACCATGTATGATTTTATTTAATAATATTAATATTCCAGCTTATTATGGAGCTATTCTTGCTACGTTTATTAGTTACTTAGTCTCAATTGGTATTGGTTTAAAATCGATAAGTGAAGAACATAAAATGGCTTATAAAGATACTTATCGTCAAGTATTTAAAATGTTACTACCTAGTATCCTAATGGTTGGAGTATTATTA
>CAZZNR010000064.1:0-4802 GCA_964655835.1 uncultured Muribaculaceae bacterium
AGATGCTAATTTTTTATAAGCTAAATTATTTTCATATAATTTTAAAAACATCCATTGCGTCCACTTATAATATTCAGGACTTGATGTATTTATTTCATAATCCCAATCATAAGTTGCTCCAATTCCTTTTAATTGTTTTTCCATAGTTTCAATATTATTATTAGTAGAATCTTGAGGATGTATACCAGTTTTAATAGCATAATTTTCTGCTGGAAGTCCAAAAGCATCAAATCCCATGGGATGAAAAACATTATATCCTTGCATTCTTTTTAATCTTGCCCAAGAGTCAGTCACACCATAATTCCACCAATGTCCCATATGTAAATTTGCTCCAGATGGATAAGAAAACATTTCTAAACAATATAACTTTTCTTTATCAGAATTTAAATCAAATTTATATATTTTTTCTTCTTCCCATTTTAATTGCCACTTTTTTTCAATTTTTCGAATATTTTCCATTTTTTCTTCCTCTTTTCATTAAAATAATTTTACCTACTATTGCATATGATATATACATTAAACTCATAACCATAACAAATCCAATTAAAATTTGCCAAACATAATTTATTTTAACCATTGTACATACTGTTGCTGTTATGGAAATAATTAAACTATTAATAATGGTAAAGATTAAAACTAATCTATCATTATCTAAATCATTTCTTTTTAATTTAAACCAATATATTAGTAAATTTAATTCTTTAGCTTCCCCTATAGTTCCTTTTTTTCTTTTTATAAAATAACTAATTAAAAAGATTATAAAAAAGATTATAAAAGTTATTAAAAAAAACATTAAATTTTCCATTTTCTCTCCTTCTAATTAAAAACCACAGTTTTTCTAAGGACGAAAAACCGTGGTACCACCTTAATTTGATCTTTTGCTAGTAATGAAGCTACCCAATCACATCCAAAAGCAAGTTCATAAATAAAGATATATTAACTTTCACCAATTGTTAACTCTCTTAAATATTTTTATTTACTAATACTCTTTCTTCATTTGCTTAAAATCATTATATTAAATTTCAGCAATATATTCAAGTAATTTTATAAACATTCTTATATGTTTTGAAGTTAAACCTTTGGTTCTTAATTTACGAATCTCAATTCTTTTTCTTTTGATTTCATCTTCACTAAATATTATTGCTGCTATTTGTTCTTTTAAACTAGTTTTAATCTTTAAGTCAGATATAATTGAATCAATATCTTCATTAATAATTCTTTCAGCTTCTATTTCAATATCACGACCCTTACAATTGATAGAAACTTGTTTAGTACTTAAAGCATTATTTACTTCAACTATAAAATCATTCCCATCAACATATGATTTAACATAATTTTGTTTATCTTCGCCAATATATAAGATTACTTCATCTGCTTTTCGAGTATTTCTAAATCTTATTATATAATTTCTTTTATTTGGAACAATCCCACTTTTACCATCAGTTGGCCTTATAACAGCTGTAAAATTATTAACTTGATAATTATAATCAATATCTGATATAAGATAGTAACCATCTTTATATAAACTAGAAACACCATCATCTTCATAAAGTTTATAAGTATTACTTCGACCTGGGAAAATATGAATTTCTAATGTTGCTGGCGGATTAGTATTATTAATGTCTTCTTCATCTAATACAGTAAGAGGAACAATAGTTCCTTTTTTAGCAAAAACCGGGTAATCTTCATCTTTAAAAAAGGAAACATATCTTTTACCACCAACAAATTTTTTACCTGTTTTAAAATCATACCATATGCCATTAGGTAAAAATATGCGATGAACTGTTCGATTCATTAATAAATCTTTCTTTTTAGTAATAGGAGCAATAAATAATTCTGTTCCAAAATAATATTCATTTTTGTATAAAGGTTCATCATATATTTCTGGATAGCGATAATAAACCGGTTGGATCAAAGGAAGTCCAGTATTAGAATACTTGTATCCTTCACTATAAAGGTAAGGTATTAATTTGTGTCTTAATCTTAAATACTCAGATGCAACAGCAAAAGTTTGAGCATCCCATAGCCAAGGTTCTCTTTTATAATAATGACTTCCAGCACTACTTAATCTTAAGATAGGACTAAAAGTACCTAATTGAATAAATCTCATATATAATTCAGGATCTTCAATTCCATCTAAATATCCTCCAATATCATGACTTAACCAATTTAATCCGATATTTGAACTAGTTAAATTATATTCTGGAATCATATCTAAATTATTCCAACTTACTTTTGTATAACCAGAATAGATAACGGGATATTGATGAGTTGCTATCATTCCGTTTCGACTTAGAATCATTCCTCTTTTAGCTTCACTTTGTTTATAATCACAATAATGATAATGATTAAGAGCTCTTAAACTAATTAAATCATTGGAATTAAAATAATCAATCCAATAAAAATCTACTCCTAAATCATTTAAAGGTTTAATAAAAACATCAAAATAACTATTCAAAACATCTTTGTTAAAAACATTAAAAGGCAATATACCTTCATCTTCAATTAATGCTAATTCTTTAAATCTTTGATAAGATAGCTCATCGGGATGAATCCCTCCTATGGGATTAATATTTAAACCTATTTTTAATTTATTATTATGAATCATATCAATTAATTTTTTCGGATTGTTAAACAAATTATAATTAAAAGTAAATCCACTTTCGATTCCCTCATATAATATATGCCAGTATTTACTTAATAAAATTATTGATAAAGGGATTCTATTTTTATTAAAATTCCAAATTAATTCTTCTAATTGATTTGTCGTATAAGGATAATCTTTATTCCACCAAATTCCTAAAGCATATCTTGGAATTAATGCCGGTTTATTAGTTAATCGAAAATAATCTCTTAAACATAAACCAAAATCACGGCGATATAAAAAAACATAAGTATCTATCCGAGAATCACTTCTTTTACCTAAAGAACCATCTCTATTAAAAATTAAACTTTGGGAATCATCAATCGAAACAAACCCATCAGTTGAATATAATCCTCTTCCATAACTGGCATTTCCGTCAGCATTATCTAAACTATAACCAGCTCCTTTAAAGTTACGAGCTTCGGGATGATTAAAATACCAAATTTTATCACTATTATTTAAAGTTATTTTTAAAAATTGCTCCGGAGTAACTTTAGAACCGATAAAAGGTTTTTCTTTTTGATATTCTAATTTAAAATAATTAGTAGTTACTACTAAATGAGTTTCATCTTCTTTTTTAATAAAATTAGTAATATCAAAATTTCGACATTTAATTAATTCGGTAGGACGATCTTCGAAAGTACCAGTTTCACTATATTCAAGTCTAATTAAAATATCACTTAGAATTGTAATACGATACTTATTCCCAATAATCATAGCGTCATTTCGAGATTTAGCATCTTCATATTTATCAATTTTAAAATGTGGTTTTAAACTAGCCATATTTATACCCTCTTTTATTATAATAATTTTAACATATTTTATAGTAAAACCCAAGATAAAATTTAATAACAAAAAAATGTGCAAATTGAAACTTTAAGTGTCCGCATCTTGATACGAATATTAATTATTATTTTATATTTCTAATAATAACATGTTTGAACTTTTATAATCAAACATTCCTCTTAAATAATTATTTAACCATCCCTCTACTTCTTTAATATGTTCATTTGATATTTCTTCTATTATTGTACCCTTAGGTATCCATCTTCTTATCATTCGATTATTATTTTCATTACTTCCTCTCTCACCACTGCAATATGGGTGTGCATAATACATTTCAAACCTTTTTCTTTTTCTTAAACAGGATTTCTCTATTAATTTATAATTTTGAAATTCAACTCCATTATCAAATGTTATAGTTTTAAATTTTAAATAAAATCTTGCTCCTAACTTTCTTTCTAATTTATTAAAAGTTTTAGATACACTTTCTGCTTGCTTACTAGGTAACTTCATTATTATTTCTTCTCGTGTCATACGCTCTGTTAGAGTCAATAAAACAGCTCCTTTTTTACGTTTACCAATAATTAAGTCTCCTTCCCAATGGCCATAAACACTTCGATTAATTGCTTCTTTTGGTCGGAATTCAATGCTTTTTTCTGCTGGTATCATTTTAGATACTCTTTTTTCTTTATTTTTATTTTTATATTTTTTATTATAAATCATATCTTTACTTGTTAAATCGAATACATCTCCTGATTTAATATAATTTCTTAATGTTCTAGCACTATATTTTAAATTTAATTCAGCTTTTATCACTTCTGGACTTTTCTTTTCTGTTTTTAATAATCTTTCTATTTCTTTTACTTCTTTTAAGTCATTGCCAATCTTTAAAACTCCCCCTTTTCCTTTTAAATTATAGTCATACTTTTCTTGTGCTATGATTTCGCTGTATTCTTCTTTTTCTTCCCAATTATAATCCAAAACGGTTACTTTTCCACGTTTTCTTTCTCTTCTTATAGTTCGATTACTTTTACCTAACAAGTCAGCTATTTCTTTATTACTTTTATTATCTTTATTGATCCACCTTTGGATCATACTTCTTTCCGCTTTAGTTAAGTGTTTATATTTTTTACTTTCTTTGTTATAATTTAAATGACACATAATTATACCTCCAATGTTTCTATTTCAATTAACATTGTATCATGGTACATATTATGTGTCATTTTTTATGCCCTTTTGGACACTTACTTTTTCAATTTATATTGCAAGACATATTCCTAATCCACTAACAAAACCTATTATTAAAGCAAGGATTAAAGTATTAATAAATCCACTATTTCTTTTACTTTTTGAGTTTGATCATTTTTACAAACCA